>JAITCM010000115.1 GCA_031283085.1 Chitinispirillales bacterium
CACACCGCGTATTTTGTCCAGACAAAAAGAATCAAGCCGAGTTTAAACACGCGGTTAGACAAGTTGCTGTCGATATTTGAGCAGGCTAATTTTATAAGCGAGCGCGAGGAGACCACGAAAGACTACGCATTAAGCGTTGACGACCCTGATGTTGAGGCAGTATTAGACATTCTGAAACACGCCGCCGGCGACGCCGCAACCCGCAAAGAATTGGACGAGGAAGCGTACTACCAGCACGCGGTGTACGGGATGTTTGGGAAACAATACGAAACGATGGAGAAACAGGCGAAGGAAATCGCCGCCGCCAACCTCAAAATCGAGGAGGCAGACCGCAAAGCGGAGGAGGCAGACCGCAAAGCGGAGGAGGCAGACCGCAAAGCGGAGGAGTTCAAGCAGGAGACGGAGGCGGCCAGGCAAGAGATAGAGGCGGCCAACCGCCGGGAAGAAGAATTGAAGCGCAAATTCGCCCTAAAACTGAAAAAAGACGGAACGCCGCCCGCCGAAATCGCGGAACTTACGGGGCTTAGCGCCGGGGAAATCGAAAAGTTATAGGCTATGCATCATAACAAATCACATTCATTCCAGTCATGACGGTCTGAATTATGCTAAAAAAGATACGTGTAGCCGTAGCGCTCTTTATCTTCTGCCCGCTCACCTTTTATTTTTTGGATTTCGCCGGCTTATTGCCGGTGAACACTCCCTTGTTGCGCGTTCAGTTTATCCCGGCGATTCTCTCGCTTAATGTCGCCGCGCTCGTTTTTCTTTTGGCGTCAGTAATGATTTTCGGGCGGATTTACTGCTCTGTTATCTGCCCGATGGGGGTTCTTCAGGATATCGCGAACCGCTGTTCAAGAGGCCGGCAAAGAACGTTCGGTAAAAATCATGCTGTATTGCGCCTGTCTGTTTTAGCCGTCTGCCTTGTTCCGTTTCTTTTCGGGTTCACATTAATAACAGGAATACTCGACCCGTACGGCGCCTACGGCCGGATAGCCGTCCATCTCTTTAAACCGGTTTATATGCTGCTTAACAACGCCTTAGCGTATCTCTTTAACAGCTTCGGCAATTACACGTTTTATAGAGTAGAGGTAACGATGCTTAGCGTATTTTCTTTTGTTACCGCAATATTGACAATTACCGTTATTTGCGTATTGGCTTACGCGAAAGGGCGGCTGTATTGCAACACGGTTTGCCCGGTGGGGACGGTTTTGGGATGTTTGAATAAATACTCGCTTTTCAAAATACGAATAGACAAAGACAAATGCGTGTCATGCGGCGTTTGCGAAAAGAGGTGCAAAGCCTCGTGTATAGACATGAAAGCTAAAACAATAGACTACAGCCGGTGCGTCAACTGTTTTAACTGTATAAATAATTGCGGCAAAAAGGCAATATCGTTTTCGGCGGGTGGAAATATTGAAAAACCAATTAAATATTGCGTTGTGTGGAATGTTATAGATTGCTTCGCTACGCTCGCAATGACCGTCATTGCCTTGCGGCGAGATAAACAAGTTGCGAGGCGCGAAGCGCCGAAGCAATCCAGAGGGATAGGTGCAATATTTGATTGTGGGAGGTATAAATCAACGATTCAAAAGCCGGTTGTTCATAAAGCTATGGATGCGGTAGATGACGGTAAAAGGGAGTTTATACTAACGGGAATAACGGCTATCATCACCGCCCCGGCAATCTTTGCGCGGGCAAAAGCTGACGCGCTTCCCAACGGGAAAAAGGAACGCCAAATCGCCGTCAACCCCCCCGGCTCGGTTAGCGCCGAACGGTTGCTTAAGCATTGCACGTCTTGCCACCTGTGCGTATCAAAATGCCCGACGCGGGCTCTGAAACCGGCGTTTATGGAATACGGCGTCGGCGGGGTGATGATGCCTGTCATGTATTTTGAGAAAGGTTTTTGCAATTTCGACTGTACCGTATGTACGAATATATGTCCGACCGGCGCGTTGCTTCCTTTAACGAAAGAGCAAAAACATCGTTTGCAGGTCGGGAGGGTTGTTTTCGTTCCGAACCGCTGCGTTGTAACAGTGAAAGGGACAAGCTGCGGGGCGTGTTCCGAGCACTGCCCGACACAAGCGGTGAAGATGATTGCGTATAAAAACGGGCTGACGATTCCATCCGTGGATGCCGATATATGCGTGGGCTGCGGAGGCTGCGAGTTCATCTGCCCGGTTCGCCCGTACAGGGCGATATACGTGGAGGGAAACGGCGTACATCAACAGGCGCGGGCGTTTGAGGTGGAGAAGAACACGGAGAATGAAATCACGGATTTTGGGTTCTAAGTATGCGTATTCAGGCGCAAAAGCACGCTACGAAGTGACCGCTTCCCAAGTCGTTTAGTTCCGGCGTCTCATTAACGCACCTGTCGCAACGCCTTGGGCAGCGTGGATAGAAGGCGCAGCCTGCGCCGTTGCCTGTTGTTGATACATCCTTGTCGTCGCCGATAGTTGATACTTTTGGCGTGGCGGTAACCACCGTTCCTGTTCCCGCAGTCGGTACGCTCTTTAGTAATAACTCCGTGTAAGGGTGGGCGTGGGAGGCGAAAATGGCCTCGTTGTCTCCCATCTCCATTATCTTCCCCCGGTACATGACCGCTATCCGGTCGGCTATATGCCGCACCACGGCCAAGTCGTGTGAGATGAAGAGCATCGTTTGGCTGTAGCGCCGTTGCAGGTCTTGCAGCAGATTGATGATTTGCGCCTGTATCGATACGTCAAGCGCGCTCACAGGTTCGTCGGCCACAATGAACTCCGGCGATGTTGCTAAGGCGCGGGCGATGCCGACGCGCTGCCGCTGTCCGCCGGAAAATTCGTGAGGGTAGCGGTCTAAGTAGGCGGTGGACAGTCCGACCCGGTCGAGCAACTCGGCAATTCGCGCCTCACGCTCTTTCTTGCCGTATAGATTGTGGATGGCGAACGGTTCGGAGAGTATCGAACGAACCGTCATTCGCGGGTTGAGCGAACTGTACGGGTCCTGGAAGACGATTTGCACCAACCGCCGAAGACGTTTACGCTCCCCGCCGTGAAGGTCTGCCCATTGGGTTGATTTCTCTTTGTAATCGCCGAGATATAGCCGAATGTCACCGGATGTGGGCTTGATAAGCCCCATAACCGCCATGGCGGCGGTAGTCTTGCCGCACCCGGATTCGCCGACAACCGAGAAAGTCTCACCGCGCCTTATGCCGAATGAGATGCCGTCCACGGCCTTTGTCCAACCGGAAATCTTGCCCATCAGCCCGGAGCGGGTGGGGAAGCGGACATTTAGGTTTTGGATGTCGACGCAGATGTCATTCGCGCGGTTATTTGGATCGATACCGCTATCGGTATTAATACGAATGTCATTATTGATACGGTTGTCCGTACCGCTATTGACAATACCGTCGCCGTTATCATCGGTATTGACAGTATTAATATCACACATATAGATGACACCTCACATGATGTTTATCGTTATCCGCGTTAACGTCATTATCCGTTATACCGCGTTCGTCAACACAATGCAACGCGGGACGCTCTTTCCTGCATACGTCTTTCGCCTTCGGGCACCTCGGATGAAACAGGCACCCATCCGGTATCTCAAACGGCGTCGGCACCGTTCCCGGTATCACCGTCAGCCGCTCGCCGCGTTTGTCTATTGACGGTATTGTCTTAAGCAGACACTCCGTATACGGATGCCGCGGCGCCTCAAATAGCGTCCTCGTCGGGGCGGACTCCACGAGCTCTCCGGCGTACATCACTATCACATGGCGCGCCATCCCCGCCACTATGCCTAAGTTATGCGTGATGAGTATCATACTCATATCCTTGGCGTCTTGCAGTTTCTTAAGCAGTTCCAACAATCGCGCTTGAACGGTTACGTCTAAAGCTGTCGTCGGTTCGTCCGCTATCAGTAATTTGGGTGAACAGGCCAAAGCCATTGCTATCATAACCCGCTGCCGCATCCCGCCGCTCAGGTTGTGCGGGTAGCTTTCAAAGACGCGCTTGGGCTCGGCTATCCCGACCTCAGAGAACAGCTCCATCGACAGTTCCGCCGCGGCGCGCTTGTCCATGCCCTTGTGCAGTATCAGCGGCTCAGCTGTCTGGTCGCCGCAGGTGAAGACCGGATTTAGAGAGGTCATGGGGTCTTGGAAGACCATGGATATCCGCCGCCCCCGCACCCCGCGCATCTCTTTTTCGGGGATGGTCAGCAAATCCTTTTCCTCAAAGAGTATCGCCCCCGACTCGATTTTGCCCGGCGGGGCGGGGACGAGACGCATTATTGCCGCCGCCGTAACGCTCTTGCCGCAGCCCGATTCGCCCACGATTCCCAGCGTGGCGCGGTCATCTACGGAAAAGGAGACGCCCCGCACCGCGTAGGCGCTCTTTTTCCGAATGCGGAACGAGACCCGGAGGTCGTTGCAGGACAGGCAGGGCATTTTTTGTTATTGTTAACGGATACCGTGAACGGGCGATTGCCGGCCGGATTCGGCGGCATTGATTAGTTAAAATAATATAAGGGCGGCGTGGAATAGAAATCAATTTTAAAAAATATTGCGTTTATCCCGTCGTTTGATTATATTAGTGTAAGCGGTTAATTGGCGGTCGGTAACGGTGGGTATTTGCGACGATTATGGAGAAACAAGACCTCAAAATAGCCGGCTACAAGCGCGAGATTGAGGAGGCAGACCGCAAAGCTGAGGAATTCAAGCAAGAGACGAAAGCCGCCAAACAGGAGACGGAGGCGGTCAGGCAAGAGATTGAGGAGGCCAAACGCAGGGAAGCGGAATTGAAGCGCAAGTTTGCCATAAAATTGAAAAAAGACGGAACGCCGCTCGCCGAAACCGCGGAGCTTACGGGGCTTAGCGCCGGGGAAATCGAAAAGTTGTAGGCATCATAACAAATCACATTCATTGCTGAATCAGACAGAATCGTAAGCGCGCTGGCCTCGACCGGGCTGTGGCAACCGGAACTCCGATGGCAGTTTCAACTGCAACCGCAGGATATCGGAGCGGCAAGTAAAATCAGTTATCCTCCTCCCGCCGCAAGCTCTCCGTAATATGCTCAAACTCGTAGTCTATCAACCGCTTGATCTCACTCCGGACGCTGACGGTCCTGTCCGCGAATTCTTTGGATATCACCGGTTTCTCGACGTTTTTGTATTTGGGTCTGGCAATCTTATAGTTAAATTTATTGGCGCCGCCGCTGATGTCAACCCCCAGCTTGAAAGATAGCGGGGACTCTAACACCGTAACGTGGTAGTTGAAGCTCATATCCAGATTTTGAACCCCGCCGACCGCGAACTTGTAGCGGTCTATGGCGATGACCATCGGGAATATTTCTACCGCGTTGTCTTTAACGACTAAGTTTATGGAGATGGAGTCCATCATATTTCTGGATTTGTTTTTGAACATCAGCGTTTTGGCGATTTTGGAGAAAGTCTCGCCGTCCAATAAAACTAAGTTTTTTCCCTTGGCGCTAAAATCGGCGACTGTATGCGGCAATAGAATGCTCATGGCGGAGTCTAATTTGGTGGTTATTTGGACGTTGCAGTCTATCAGCCCCTCTAAGGATTTTGTCATGGGTAGCAGCGAATCTATTTCGGGGTAGATGTCTATCAAATCCCGGATTGCGGCCCGGTCTAAGTTCAGCGTCGCCCACAGGTTCGCCTCTTTGGGCGTCTGGGCGCGGTAAAGCAGTTTCAAATCAATCTGCCCGGCCTTGTTGAAGAGGTTAAAATTATTCAGATGCAGGTATTGCTGCTTTATATCCAAAGCGCCGTGCAGGCGGTTTAGCTCCGAGCGCCCCATCATCAGCGTGTCGATATCGACTTGCAGGCTTAAATCCAAATTTTCCGGGATTACAAATACCTTGCTCACGCGCGCCGCGGTGTCTAACTTTACGTCGAAGAAATCCTTATCGGAATCCTCGGCGGGGGCGGCGGTTTCCGCATCCTTTTTAGCCATGGCGAGCATCAATTCGTTCAAATCTATTTTTTTTGATTTTACCTGGGCGTTGGCCCTCAATATACCCCTCCCAAGCAACGCGCGGCGGAAGTTTTCCAGCACCCCGGTAACCAATAAATCGGAATTTCCCATGCTGATTTGCGCGTTTTTGAGGGACAGTTCGCGGGAGTTCGCGATGCTGACGGTTGTGGAAGTTATCTGCAGCGGCAGCGAAAGCGCCGGCGCGCGCAGCCTTGAATCGGAGAATTGCAAATTCCCGTCGTAGTTAAACATCCGCAAAAAGTTTTGGCTTAAATCGGCGGCAGTGTCTTTATCCGAGACTATGCTAACCAGCAGTTTTATCAAATCTGAGGAACTCATTTCTTTCAACTCCGGCGGCCGCCTTACGCGGGTTGAGTCCCTGCGCGCGGTTGCGCCGCGCTCGCCGCCGGTGGTTTGAGCGCTTCTTACACGCGGGACTATCGGCATCACGTTTAAACTCAAATCGGCGGAGCCTAAGCGTATCCCGGTGCGGGCCGCCCTGTCGCGGTAAGCCAAAGTATCCGAACTTACGGTTAATGTCAACAACGGCGAAGCGGGTTTGTCGGGATTGGCTTTAATTACTGCGCGTGTGGACGTCCTGGCAGTCCTGAATCTGGTTTTCTTTTGCGGCATCTGCAAATTGAGTCCCCTGACGCTGAAGCGCGCGCTTTGGGTGTTCACGTTTGCGATATTCTCATCCTCGCACTTATACCCCGCCGACAGCCTGCCTGCTTTGGCCACGTACATATTTTTGTAGTTCAAATCCAGGCTGTCCAAACGCACGCTGCCTTTGAGCAGGGCCTTGCCTGTGGAAAGCGTGGTATCGTCCACCTGCGCCCCGAAGCGCAGGCGTGCGAAATCTATGAACACGCTCAAACTGTCTCTGGGGTTGGAGATAACCACGGTGTCAATGTTCGCCGCGCCGTTGATATTAAGATTCTCCGGCTTAAATTCCAGCAGGTCTCGCAGCTTAAAGCTGCCCTTTAAATCCAAATTTACCTTGCCTTCCGTTGTGAATTCTTTATTGTCTTTCATGATATGCCTCAAATCTCTCAAATTCAGATTGGCCGCGACCTGCGCCGCTATAAACGGGTTGGCGCCTAACCCGTCCAAATTCCCCTGTATGGACGCGTCCCCGAGATCTCCCCAGTAATTAAATTTTTTGAGGCTGAAGGCGGCGGCGCTCAAATCGTTCAGCGGAATTTTGCAATCCGCCGCCGCGTCTATGGAGTCTATATTAAACTCTTGAAACTTGCATTTTAATTTTTTAACGCCTAAGGCGGCTTGCAATTGAAGTTTGGATTTTTTAGAGTGCGCCCCCTGCACCTTTCCCGAACAAGCGATGCTTCCCGAATAAATTTTGAGCGATGTGTCGATGCCGCTTACATATTTCGACGGAATCATTCCATATAATGATTTTAATTGCGCTTCCTCCAAAGCAAAGCGGACATCCGGTTTGAAACCCGATGGTTGAATCAACGCGCCGCCGCCCAAACGAAGCGTTATGCCGTTTAGCCCCAAAACAATTTCTTTGAAACCGATGCCGCGGGTTGCCGCGTTGTATGTTGTATTATCTATGGACAGCCGCAGTTCGGCGTTGTCAAGAAAATTTTCGTTACCATAATTAAAACCCAATTTGCCTAAATGAACGGCGCCTTCAAGTTGGGCGTTTGAATCCTGGATGCCGCCGTTTAATTTTAATTTCAAAATTGACATATCGGTTTTAACCAGCGAATCCCGGTAGCCGGCGTTTTGCAGGCTTATATCGGTTTTAGCGAGCAGGTGGCGCTGCGCAAAGGAACCTTCAAGATTGATTTCGGCGTTTTCAGCCGCGCCGGTTTGCTTTGACGCGGCGTTTTCGTAACGGATTTTTCCGGCGTTGACATATATTTTCTTGACGTTTGCGCTATCAAACAAAGAATCAAATGGCGCGGAGGGAATATCCGATAGTTTGGCCTCGGCGTTTAAGTTCAGTTGCAAATTTGACGCACCGGCTTTTATTAACGTGTCTTGATAGGACGCGCTTTGCAGTTTCAGAGCCAAATCGGAGGACAGGCGGGGCGGCGCGAAGGAACCGTTTAGCGTGATTTCGGCGTTCTCCAATACCCCCTCCTGTTTAGAGACAACGTTTTTATAGGTAGCCTTGCCGAAACTTACGCGGATTTTTCGGGCGTCTATTTTTCTTGGCTGGGAATCGGACGGCGCAGGCAGGATGTTTGAGATGTTCGCCTCGGCGTTTAATTTTAAGCCTGACAATTCGGCGCTGATTGCCGAATCGCGGTAATTGGCGTTTTTCAGGTTAATATTTAAATCCGCGGTTAAATTGTGTTGCGCCAGCGAGCCTTTTAATTGAATCTCGGCGTTTTCAGCCGTTGCGCTCTGCTTTGAAACGGCGTTTTCGTAAGTAAATTTTCCCGTTTTGATTCGTATCTTCTTAATATCCGCCATTTTGAGCAAAGAATCCAGCGGCGTTGTCGTTTTCTCTTTCTTCGCCTCCGCCGAAGTTGGGAAAACGTCCCAGTTCAGCCGCCAGGCGGAGTCTATCGCTACCCGGCTCAACGCGCAGTTAAGCTCCAACTCATCAATTATTACATTGCGGTTCAACAGTTCCGATAGATTCAATCGGGCCGACCCTAAGGGGATGTATGCTAAAGTGTCCGGCTGGTTGCCTTTTGAAAGGATCAGCACGTTTTTTAATTTTACGGAGAAAAACGGGAATGTCGAGAAGTACGTCAACTCAGCCTGTTCCACTGAGGCATCGGCTTTCGCCAAATAACGCCCCAAAGCGCCGTTGGCTATGGGGGTTAGGCGGGCGGGCGTGAAGACAACGTACAATAATGCGCACGCTATGGCAACGCAGACCGTTATTATTGATAGCAGGGCGATTACGCCGATTTTCAGGTATTTTTTCATACTCGTTCTTCCCCACGGATGTAAAATAATATAAAACCATTTAATATAAAAGGATAAAAAAACAAAAGCCGTTTTTTCTCCCGATAATATCCTCGCCATCATTTATATTATATTTAAGCGTATTGAGTATCAGGGATGTATCAATACCGGTAATAACGTTTTAGCGCGAACTAAAATAAAATCAAAAGCAATAGCAATAGAGGCATAAACCAATATGGCAAAATTCGGATTGGACAAGTTCTCCGCCGCTCCCCCCAAGCCCCTTTCCGGCAAGCGCGTCGGCGTCGTCTGCCACGCGGCGTCCATTGATTCGTCCTACCGGCACGTGATTGACATCCTCGCCGGCGGCGTCCGTGACCCCGCCGGCTGGCCGGTTCTGTCCGCGATTTTCGGCCCGCAGCACGGGCTCTTCGGGCAGACGCAGGACAATATGGTCGAGTGGGAGGGGAGCCTCCATCCCACGCTCAAAATCCCCGTCTACAGCCTCTACGGAGAGCACCGCAAGCCCGCGCCGACCATGCTCGACGGCCTCGACGCCATGATTTTCGACGTGCAGGATGTCGGTGCCCGCCCCTACACCTACGTGTGGACGCTAAAATATTGCATAGAGGCTTGCGCCGAGAGCGGTATCCCCGTATGGGTGCTCGACAGACCCAATCCAATAGGCAGAATAGGCGTCGACGGGCCGATGCTCTCCGAGAGCTTCTTCTCGTTTGTGGGCGGGGCGGCCATTCCGTTGTGCCACCGCATGACGATGGGGGAGATGGCGCTCCTTATCAAAAAACTCTACGTGAGCGCCGCCGACGTAAACGTCGTGTGGATGGACGGCTGGCGGCGCGACTCGCTTTGGAGCGATACCGGTCTGCCGTGGGTGTTGCCGTCGCCCAATATGCCGACGCTCGACACCGCTATCGTCTATCCGGGGCAGGTGCTGCTTGAAGCGACCAACCTCTCCGAGGGACGGGGGACGACGCGCCCCTTTGAACTGTTCGGAGCGCCTTTCATCAACGCCGCGGAACTCGCCGCCGCGTTGAACGCGAAGAAGCTATCGGGCTGCCTCTTCCGTGAACACCGCTTCATCCCAACTTTCCAAAAGTGGAAAGGGGAGCTCTGCGGCGGGGTGCAGATACACGTTACCGACCCCAAAACATACAAACCGGTGCAAACCACGGCGGCTATTCTCGGCGCGGTGATAAAGCAGTGCGGCGAACAGTTCAAGTACAAAGACCCGCCCTACGAGTACGAATTTGAAAAGATGCCCTTCGACATCCTCGCCGGCGATACGGGGCTGCGCGGCGCGTTGGCCTTAGGCGAAGGCGTGGAGGAGATGAGGGCGTCGTGGGAAAGGTACCACGCGGCGTGGCATGAACTGTTCAAATCGGTCTCTTACTACAAAGAATAGGTGCCACAATGCGCGGATTCATATTAGCCGCCGGTTTCGGCACACGCTTGAAGCCTGTTACCGATACGCTCCCCAAGGCGTTGGTGCCTGTCTGCGGCGAGCCGTTGTTAGCTCACAATCTGCGCGTGTTGCATAGATCGGGGGCGTTCTCGGCAATAGGCGTAAATTCACATTATCTACATGGATTGATGGAGCGATTTCAACGTGAGTCGCCCATACCGTTTGAGTTGTTTCACGAGAACGATAAGATAAGGGGAACCGGCGGGGCTCTTTATTTAGCCAAAGACTTTTTGAAAGGGGATGATACTTTTCTCATCGCTAATGTAGACATTCTCCACAAGTTTGACATAGCGGAACTGGCGTCGCGTTTTGTCAATGAGAGAAGGATTTGTTCCCAGGTGTCGATTCCCACGGATGGTATCGGTACGGTGCTGTACGATGGCGTTACCGGTGATTACCTCGGCGTTTCGGATGATAGGGAACGATTGAAATCGGCCGGATTGCTTCGTCGCTCCGCTCATTTCGGCAAGCTCAATGCATCGCCTCGCAATGACGACGAAGCAGCTTGTTCATCTCGCCGTAAGGCAATCCAAAGCGTTCCAAGTAATGACGGTCATTGCGAGCGAAGCGAAGCGGTCCGGAGTGTTGCAAATATGCGATATTTAATCGGCAATTCAATATTAGAGGCCGAATTTACCGGCGTGGCGTTCTACCGGCGGGAATTCTTGGACTTCGTCAAAGAAGACGACTTTTCCATTGTCCCGATATGGAAAAGGGCGTCATTGACCGGACGCCCCCCCGGCATCATCACCCCGAATAAAGAAGCCTCATGGTGGATGGACATCGGCACGCGCGAGGCTCTGGCAAAAATAGAGGCCGAAGTCGGCGACGGGAGGATTAATTTATGGAATTGAGGGGAACCGGATTGACAGGCGTGGGTTTGGAGGGAACCGAATTTTCGGAAGTCGAGTTGACGGAAGCGGAGTTGACCCCCGCGCAGATTGCTTTCCTCGAAACGTCAATAAAGAATTTTGACGTCGCGGAGTGGAAGACCGAGCTGGCCGGCCAGGCCGCCTCAACGCGCCGCTTCTTCAGGGTATCGAACGCGAACAATTCTTGCATCCTCGTGGAGTGGGACAGCGGCGACGAGGACTGGCCGCGCTTCCTGGGGATAGAGGCGCGCCTCTCGTCCTCCGTTCCGTTCCTGCCCAGGATATACGCGAGCGACCCGCTCCACGGCCTCATCCTTGAGGAAGACTTGGGCGGCGTCACGCTAAAACGCTTTTGCCTTGACCACGCGGGCCAAAGCGTCATCATCGAAGACGCATACCGCAAGGTAATAAACGCACTTGCCGTATGGCACAGCCAGGACGTCGCGAACTGCCCTTTCATCGCCTCCCGGTCAATGGACGCTGAAACGTTTCTTTGGGAAACGAGCTACTTCGCGCGGCACTGCGTAGTGGAATTCTTCGCTAAGGAAGAGTTGCTTACCGCCGAATGGGAGAATGAACGGCGCAAAATGGCGGAGTACGCGGCCGCCATTCCGGCGGTCTGCATACACCGCGATTTTCAATCGGAGAACGTTCTCATTACCGACGGACGCGTCAGGTTCGTCGACTACCAGGGCGCGCGCTTAGGGCCGCCGCACTACGACGCCGCGTCGCTAATCTTCGACCCATATGTCGATTTGGGATACGGCATGATAGACGGCCTTATCGACTGCTACTTAACCAAAACCGGCGCGGCATTGCCACAATGCCAAGAACAGGGCGAACCCGTATGTTCCCCGCCTCAAAATCAATCTCTCGCGTCGGAAAGCGACGCCTTCTACATCTGTGCCGCCCAGCGATTAATGCAGGCGCTCGGGGCCTACGCCAACCTGTCCCTGCACAAAGGCAAACCGCGCTACCGCGAATTCATCCCGGCGGCGCTGGAGAGGCTGTATTATGTGATGGATTATCTGCCCGATTATCCCGCGATAAAGGGGGTTGTTCATGGATGCCAATAGCAATAACAGAGTCTCCGTATCGGCCATAGGCCAAGACTCGCACCGCTTTGAACCGGACGGCTCATCGAAGCCGTTGATATTGGGCGGTGTGACAATCCCAAACTGCGCGGGTCTCGAAGGTAACAGCGACGCGGACGTTATTCTGCACGCCGTAACAAACGCCGTTTCCGGAATCTCCGGACAAAACATTTTAGGAAAGATAAGCGACGACCTGTGCCGGAGCGGACAGACGGACAGCCGCGTATATTTGGAAAAAGCCGTGGAGACGCTATCGGTCGGCGTATGGAAGTTAACGCACGTGTCAATATCCGTGGAAGCTAAAAGGCCGCATTTAGCCGACCATATCCCAGCGATAAAAAAATCTATAGCGTCAATGTTATCGTTGCAAGAAAGTAGCGTTGGATTAACCGCGACGACCGGCGAGGGCCTCACCGCGTTCGGGCGAGGGGAGGGGATTCAGGCGCTGGCCGTTGTGTCGGCGTGTCGGTTGGGATAGATTATAGCCGAGATTTATGGATTTTGGATTCTTTCGCTGTTTGTCGTAGCTACCCGCTGCTCGCCATTAGCCCGCGTTACTCAATCTTTTTTGTAACGCCCCAATTTCTGCTGACCGGTGTCTCCCTTTTTACGTCAATGGTGATGTTCTTGACCGGGGTGTTCCATATAAAAACTATGGGGACGTCTTTTAATGTCGGGATGTCGTCCCTGAACGCTCTTTCCATATTTTCTTCAGCTTTTGAGATTGCTTTGCGGTCGGTTTTGGTGTTAAACTCAATCTCCGCCCTGTAGTCGCCCCTCAATTTCGGAATATCCGCCAAATTATACTTTCTGAAAACCCCGCTCAAATCGTATATGTCCGTAAACTCAAACTCGTGGGCGACGATTTTTATCGGCGGGAAAGTCAAAAACAAAGTGTCAAAACGGGTCGTGTCCACCGTAATATCCCTACAGTCTATTCCGAGATACATTGTACCGCGCGTCTTGACTATCAAGTGCTTTTTGGTTCCGGGAATCGACATACCGTAAATGTTTTTCAGGCTCTCCTCGCTAATCTCAAACACGTCGTTGTATTCGCAGTGCATGGATATCATCTCCGCCGTCTCCAGATATCGGCGAGCCAACAAGTGGACGCTGACAGTCGGTTCTTGGCCGGTACGCTTAAAAATGTTCCCGACGCCGGGCACGAAAATGGAGACCGCGACAACGGTGATTATCAACAGCGCTATAAACGCGTAGATTTTCAGCTTAAGCATAGTGCCTCCTGACGCATCCTACTTCCTCAACGCCGCCATATACTTTTTCTCCATCACCGACACTATCTTAGAGCAAGCCTCCGCCGCGTCCTCGTCCGTCAGCGTCTTATCCGGCGACCGGAACTCCACCGAAAATGTCATGCTCTTCGTCCCCGCGCTTAGCTTTTCGCCGCGGTAGAGGTCGAACGGGCGGACGGCCTTTATTAACGGGGATACGAATTTGATTTCGTTTTTGACCGCGTCGCATGAAAGCGCGTCGGGCATGACGAAACTGAAATCTCTCTCAAGCGGGGGGAATTTCGGCAATGGGACGTATTTAGGTAACGGCCTCGGCGCCGACAGCCATTCCGTCACGTCGAAACCGGCGTAGAAGACCGGAGTCTTTATGCCGAACGCTTTGCGTATCTTATCCGAAACGCGGCCCATCGTCCCGCTGATGCCGTTTTGAAATGAAACCCTGGCGGACTCCGGCCCGTAGAGCGGGCAGGTCGTCACAAGGCGCTCGAATTTAGCCCCCCCAAAACCGCAGTGCGTGGCAAAAGCCTCGATTATGCCCTTCAGAACGAAGAAACAGTTCTCTATTTTCTGATTGCCCCACGACTGCGGGACGTAGTCGCCCTCTATGGCGAGCGCCAAAATGTCCCTTTCGATTGCCAAGCCGGATTTTCCGTCGGGGGTGAATACCTTGCCGATTTCGAAGAGGCGGTTGTCGCGGTTTTTCCTGTTTAGATTATAGGCGACCGTTTCCAAAAGAGACAGCGCCATAGACGTACGCATCTCCGCCATATCGGGATTTAGCGGGTTGAGTATCTTTACCGGTTCCGTTGATTGCGCGGACAGTGTTTCCGGCGACGTTACGGGCGACGGCGTCAACAGCTTTCGCTTTGACTCCGGTACCATGCTGTTGGTCATGATTTCGTTCAGCCCGAAGTAGCACAGCGCAAAGCGTGCGGTATCGCGGTTCGTCTCCGCCGTCGACGGCTGCCTGACCAAGCTCACTGAGGCGCTTTCGGCGGCGGGGATGTTGTCGTACCCGTATTGGCGGCCCACCTCCTCTATCAGGTCGATTTCCTCGGTGATGTCGTGGCGGTAGTGCGGCACGGTGCAGGTCACCAGCTCCTCGGAGTTTTTTACGCTCTTGATTCCCAGAGTGTTTAGTGAGAAGACCATATTGTCCGCCGGAAACTCGGCGCCCAATATCCTCCTGGCTCGCGACGGGCGCACTGTTATCACCTTGTCGGGGAATGGATTCGGGTTGGTGTCGATAACCCCGTCGGCCGCGCTCCCGCCGGCGAGCTCCAGCATGAGTTCCGCCGCCCTTTCCAAAGCGTCCGCCAAACCCTGCGCGGGGTCCACGCCCCGTTCGAAGCGGTAGGAGGAGTCGGTAGAGAGCCCGAGGCGTTTGGATGTCTTGCGGATGCCGCCCGGCTCGAAGAAAGCGCACTCCAGGAAGACGTTCTTCGTATGCTCTTTGATTTCAGACCCGGCGCCGCCCATCACGCCGGCAAGGGCCACGGCGCCCTTTCCGTCGCAAATCAGCAGGTCGTCGCCGGCAAGCTTTCGCTCCACGCCGTCTAAGGTGGTAAACGACGAGACACCCATATTGCCGGCGGTACGTACAACAATCCTCTTATCCACAATAGCGTCGTAGTCGAAGGCGTGCATCGGCTGGCCGTATTTGACCAGTATGTAGTTGGTGATGTCGACCACGTTGTTGATGGGGCGCAGACCGGCGAGAGCCAGGCGCCTCTTCATCCACTCCGGCGACGCTCCTATCGCCACGTTACGCACCAACCGCCCCATGTAACGCGGACAGCGCGTACTGTCTTCCACATTCACGGATATCGCCGCCGATACAGGGTCGCCGCCCTGCGCCTGCAACCGTCTGACCGGCTTTCTGAAAGGCAGGCCGAAACGGGCGCTCACCTCCCGCGCCACGCCCACGACGCTCAGGCAGTCGCCGCGGTTCGGGGTAATCTCTATCTCTATCACGGCGTCGTAGGGGATGTACTCGGCAAGCGGCGCGCCTGTGGCGTAGCTGTCCGGCAACTCCATAATCCCGGAGTGGTCGTCCGATAACCCAAGTTCCTTGCCTGAACAGAGCATTCCGAAAGACTCCAGCCCGCGTATCTTAGCCTTGCTGATTTTGAAGTCCGGGGGAAGCACGGTGCCCACGGTGGCCAACGCCACGACCATGCCCTCGGAGACATTGGGCGCCCCGCAGACAATCTGAAGCGGCTCCCCCTCGCCGGAGTCAACCCGGCAAAGCGACAGCTTGTCGGCGTTGGGGTGGGGGACACGGGAGAGAACGCGGGCCACCTTGACGCCCGGCGGCACGGAGGTCTCGGTTACGGAAGCCACCTCGATACCCGCGCTCGCCAACGCGTCGGCGACTTGGGCCACGGGGGCGGATATGTCGACAAAATCCTTCAGCCAACTGTAGACAATTTTCATGATAGAGATACCTATTCTATTGATTTTTATGACGTTTATGATAACTATTATGCGATAGTACCGCATTAACGAATACCCACGAAAAATCTTTCCGCACTCCATATATGGGTGCAAAAAAATACTGTCAACTTTCGGCGCCGTATATCTAAAATATAATATATGGGCACTTACCCGCTCAAAAATCAATTATATTATATGCGTAACCGATTGGCCCTAATTACGCCGGAAAGGACTTTTCAATGGCTGCCGATTTAAACCTGACGGTAGAGCCTGCCGCAAATCGCGAGTTCAAAAACTCCGTGTTCACGCTTTTGTTGGATGACGTGGAAGCCATCCGCGACGTCTCCGGCGCACTCTTCGGGGAAAAGGTCCGGCCGGACGCGAAAATAGAAAAAACCACCCTCAAAAACGTGTTTATAGGAAAATGGCGCAACGACCTCTCGTTCCTGATAGACAACCGACTCATTGTTCTGATAGAACACCAATCCACAAT
>JAITCM010000075.1 GCA_031283085.1 Chitinispirillales bacterium
ATACGCGGCTGGCTCGTCTCGGAGGTCAAGTCGGGCGTAGTCGATTTCCTCCACAAAAACGCGGATGCCGCGCGCAGCCTCGAAAACAAGATAGTCCAAAACGAGAAACTGCGCACCGAATTAAATAAGGTGAAGAAGGAGGCCAAAGAGGCCGCGAAGCGCGTAGAAATCAAAATCCCCAACCTCAAAGATTGCAAGTACCACGCGGGGGAGAACGACGGCGGCAAGTCAACAATTTTTCTCACAGAGGGGCAGTCCGCCGGCGGCTCAATCATCTCCGCGCGCGATGTTTACACACAGGCCATCTTCACCATGAGGGGCAAGCCGCAAAACGTCTTCGGCAAGACGCGGGCGGCAATTTACCAAAACGAAGAGCTGTATGACATGATGATGGCGCTGGGCATTGAGGAGGACACGGAGAAACTGCGCTACAACAGAATAGTTTTAGCCACCGACGCCGATGTTGACGGCTTCCACATAAGAAATTTATTACTGACTTTCTTCCTAACATACTTTGAGGAATTAGTACAGGCCGGCCACGTTTACATACTGGAAACGCCGCTCTTTCGCGTCCGCAACAAGAAGGAGACGCACTACTGCTACAGCGAAAAGGAACGGGACGCGGCCATGGCAAAAATACGCGACCATGAGGTAACGCGCTTCAAGGGCCTGGGGGAAATATCCCCCAGCGAGTTCGGGCAGTTCATAGGCGAAGACATCCGCCTCGTGGAGGTCAACGTAAAGTCGGCGAAAGACATCGCCGGAACGCTGGAGTTCTACATGGGGAAAAATACCCCGGAACGGCGCGATTTTATCATGGAAAATTTGATTTAGCCGATTCCTTATAAAAATCGACACCGATGGCGCCGGGATATTATTTTTGGGGTAACCGATAACGGCGCAAGGGGGTAATACTATATGGAAAAAGAGCTTAAATTCTTGCTATACGCCACGCCGCAGGAAAACGTAACGATAGATGTGGCGATAAAGGACGAAACCGTTTGGCTGACGCAAAAAGCTATGGCCGCGCTGTTTGGGGTACAAGTTCCGGCAATTAACAAACATCTGCGGAACATTTTTGAGGAAGGGGAACTTGATGAAAAAGTGGTTATTTCCATTTTGGAAATAACCACTCAACATGGGGCTATTGTCGGCAAAACCCAACATGTTGATACTCAATTTTACAGCCTCGACGCGATAATCTCCGTCGGCTACCGCATAAATTCGGCCAAAGCGACCCAATTCCGCATTTGGGCGACAAAAACGCTGAAAGAGTACATCACCAAGGGCTTTTTATTAGACGATGAACGCCTAAAACAGGGCAATGCCGTTTTCGGCAAAGACTATTTTCGCGAGCTTTTAGAACGAATCCGCTCCATCCGAGCAAGCGAACGCCGCATCTGGCAGCAGATTACCGATATTTTCGCGGAATGCAGCATCGACTACGACAAAAATTCCCAGCTCACAAAGGATTTTTACGCAATGGTGCAAAACAAATTCCATTTCGCGATAACAGGCCAAACCGCCGCCGAAATCATTTACACAAAAGCGGACAAAAACAGGCAAAACATGGGCCTGACAACCTGGAAGAACTCGCCCAACGGCAGAATCCTGAAGTCCGACGCGCTTGTCGCAAAAAATTATTTGCAGGAAAACCAAATCAGACGCTTAGAACGCGCCGTAACCGGCTACTTTGACTATATAGAAGATTTAATAGAAAACGAAAACATCCTAGCTATGCAACAAATAGCGGAAAGCGTAAACGAATTTCTGAAATTCAGAAAATTTGAGGTTTTGCCGGATAAAAATAAAGGCAAAATCTCAAAAACGCAGGCAGAACAAAAAGCGGCGGAAGAATACGACGCGTTCAACAAAACCCAAAAAATAGTTTCCGATTTTGACAGGCAGGTTGCGAAAATACGGAAAAAGGGGGAGAAGAGGGGAAAATGAATAGAATTTGACTTTTAGCGGCGCGTGTATTATTTTATGGCGGTATAATGAAAAATCAATTTCAAAAATAACAATATAAGGCTCGGCCATGGCATTCGTAAAAACGCTGTACAACACCAACTTTTTAGAGTACGCCTCCTACGTCATAAAGGACAGGGCTATCCCGCACGTTGACGACGGGCTCAAGCCCGTGCAACGGCGCATTCTGCATACCCTGCACGAGGTGGACGACGGCAAGTTCCACAAAGTGGCCAATATTGTGGGGCAGTGCATGAAGTACCACCCGCACGGCGACGCCTCCATCGGCGACGCGCTTGTCACGCTGGCGAATAAAGATTTATTCATTGACAAACAGGGGAATTTCGGCAACATCTTCACCGGCGACCCGGCGTCCGCCGTCCGCTACATAGAGTGCCGCCTGTCGCCGCTGGCCGCGGAGGCGCTGTTCAACTCCGAAATCACCGAATACGTTGACTCCTACGACGGGCGCAACCGCGAACCGGTCACGCTGCCGGCAAAACTGCCCGTCCTCCTGGCGTTGGGCGCGGAGGGAATCGCGGTGGGAATGTCCACAAAAATACTTCCCCACAATCTGATAGAATTATTAGAGGCGCAAATAGCCTACCTGCGCGGCGACCAACACTTAGTTTTCCCCGATTTCCCCACCGGCGGTCTTGCCGACGTCTCCGAGTACGGCGACGGCAACGGCAAGGTACTGCTGCGCGCGAAGTTGGACACGAGCGACCCCAAGCGCATTGTCATACGGGAATTGCCTTTCGGCTCCACCACCGAGTCCATAATGGCTTCCGTGGAGAACGCCGCCCGCAAAGGCAAACTGAAAATCGCCGGAATAAGCGACTACACGGCGGATAAGGTGGAGATAGAGGTAAGGCTGGCGCGGGGAATCCACACGCAAGACACGGTTGACGCCCTCTACGCCTTTACGGCCTGCGAGTCGTCCGTCTCCGTCAACATGATGGTAATAAGCGACGAAAAACCGACGGTAATGACCGTTACCGAAGTCATCAAGCGGAATTCAGACAGGTTGGTAGAGATATTGACAGCGGAATTAAAATTAGAGGAACGCAAATTAAAAGATAAACTCCACGCAAAGACGCTGGAACAGCTCTTCATAGAAAACCGCGTCTATAAGAAAATCGAGACGATGAAAACCGCGGAAACGGTAGTGAAAGCAGTTTTTGACGGCCTGGCGCCGTTCCAGCGGGAAATCAAACGCGAGGTTACGAAAGAGGACGTTGACACCCTGCTGAAAATCCCCATCAGGCGCATCTCCCTCTACGACATCAACCGGGCGAAGCAGGAGATGAAGGAAATCCAAGACCGCCTGAAGGAAATCAAGCGGCACCTCGGCGCGATTGTCGATTATACCGTAGGCTTCTTAGGCAATATCATAAAAAAGTACAGACCGCAGTACCCGCGAAAGACGGAGTTAGTCTCGTTCAAAAAGGTGGACGTCCGCGAGGCCGCGCAGCGCAACCTGAAACTGCGCTACGACAAAGACACCGGCTACTTGGGATACGAGGTCAACGGAAATTTATTGTTTGACGTTTCCCCCTACGACAGAGTTTTGGTGATAAGGAAGACCGGCGCGTACTCGGTAATCGGCGTCCCGGAAAAACTGTTCGTTGACAAGGGGATGCTGCACTGCGCGTTTGTGGACAAGGACCTCGTCTTCACCGCTATTTACAGGGACGAAGAGACGAAATTCCCGTATATCAAGCGCTTCAAAGTGGAACAGTTTCAGTTGAACAAAGGTTACGCCGTAGTTCCCGAAAATTGTACATTGTTGAGATTAACGACCGACCCCGACGCCGTGGTAACGATAGAGTATAAGCCCAAACCTCGGCTGAAGATACTGGAGGAGAATTTCAAGGTGAAGAACTTTTTAGTAAAGAGCGCCAAGGCCGGCGGAATCAGGCTGTCGACCAAGGAGATGAAGTCGGTGAGGATGGGGTAACGCGCGGATACGCTCCCGTACCGGAAGCGGTAGTATGTATCGCGCCGCCCCCCGCTACCCCCAGCCGACGATAGCCGTCAATAAACAAACTTCACGTCCCGCGCCGCCACCGCCTGCGGCCACTCGAACGTAAAACGGCGCTGAGTGCCGGACATAATGTATATTTAATAGAGAAGCATTAATAAACAGAAATAGAAGTCTCTCGGCTTTCCCCATCAGTACCGGCGCGCAAGCGTCTCTCGTCGTGCGGCTGTGCTCTCGGATTTAAGATGTACGCTATCGCCATAAACTACCGAATCCCCGATTTGCAAATTGGGAAATGGGAGAATAATATGCTGAAAAACAAGAACGCAGAGAAAGCCCAAATGGCCGGGGACGCGCCTGACGGTAATGAGCCCCTCCCCAAGAGGCGTAAAAAGGCTACGCGGTACCACAACGCGGCGTTTAACGCGTTTTCCGTGGCTTTGAGCGAAGCCGTCCAACACGGCGATGTGGAACTTCGGGACGAGCACCGCCTGTCGGAGGACGCCCTGCGGATAGACATGATGATTCTCAAGAAGAATCGGGGCGTCGAGATAAAAAGGGTCTGGGGCAAGTTCATGC
>JAITCM010000083.1 GCA_031283085.1 Chitinispirillales bacterium
AGCATTCCCACAAGCATAAACCGCCCAAACTCAAAATGCAGCCCGCCCGCCATATTCTGCATCAGATTGCCGCCTATCATGCCCATCATTACGACAGGCATGACAAGGCTCATAATTATTGTGGCGGGAGACTTGAAGTAAACCGTAACCTCCCGCGCCGCCACGGTAACAACCGTGTTCATCTCCAAAAACAGGCGGGACTTTCTCCTGTACAACGCTATTTCGCTCATGCCGCTTTCTCCCTGTTTAAAAATTCAATGTACGCGTCTTCCAAAGACGGTTCGTGGGTTTTCAACACCGTCAACTTCGTTTGCAGGCGCGCTATGATACTCTGCGCCGTCCCCTGAAAGGGAACCGCAATCCGCCCGTTTACCGTAAACGGCAGCCCAAGCGCGGTGAGTTCGGAGGTCAGTTCCGTTCTGTTCTCCGCGTCTAAAATAAGTTCATGGCGCAGCAGTTTCCGCTTCAACTCTTCGGGCGAGGAACACGCCGCGATTTTGCCGCCGTTGAGCAGGCAGACCGTATCGACGTTTTCCGCCTCGTCAATGTAATGGGTCGTGAGAAAAACCGTCGTCCCGTACCGCTCGCGCGTCTCATTGATGTACCCCCACAGCCCCCGGCGGCTCACCGCGTCAAGCCCCTGCGTCGGCTCGTCGAGGAAGAGCACGTCCGGCGTGTGGATAAGGCTGCGGATAATCTCCAACTTCCGCTGCATTCCGCCGGAAAGTTTCTTAATCGGCCTAAACAGCGCGTCCTTTATGCCCACGATTTCCGCTAACTCCATCACCCTGTCGCGGTACGCGGCCGGCATGGACTTGAAAGACGGGCGGTAGCCGCACATCCCGTAGAGACAGGCGTGGAAGCGTATGTTCTCCTCGGCCGTTAGCATGGGGTCGAGGCTCGGCTGCTGGAAGATGATGCCCACCTTCTCCCGCACCCGCCGAGCCTCCCTGTCAATATCGAACCCGGCGATTTTCACTTCGCCCGACGTCTTCGACAATGTCGTCGTCAGTATTGATATGGTAGTAGTCTTCCCCGCGCCGTTAGCGCCGAGGAAGGCGAAAAATTCCCCCTTCCCAACGGAAAAACTAACATCGTCAACGGCCGGCCTGTCCGCCCTCTTGTAGCGCTTGACGAGGTTTTGCACCGAAATAACCGGATTATTCATTTTGCCTGTCCTTTTAACGCTTTGGGTTTTAAAGTGTAACCGTAAACCGCGCACACCGACGCAAACACCACCGTTACCACTAATACGCTTTGTAACATTAGACACTCCTTTTTTAATTGCTTGTTGATGATTGCTGATACCGGTTGATACATACCGGTATTAATCAATATACGTCATTTCTGTTCCTGTCCGTTTACACGTTCAGTTTGCCCCCTGTCCCTCATAAAATCCCAAAAACGCGGGTCGTTTCTACCGATAACGGCCGCCCGCTCCGCCTCCGACATCCCCGCCCACCTCTCGCGCAGCATATTGCCGTGGTGCATCTCCCGATGCATATGGTGCGCCGGATGGCGGTGGTCAATGCCGCCAAACAACAGCCGGGCAAGCACCAAAAGCCCAACCGACTGCAGGTAACCCACCTGCGGAAGCTCGAAAATCTGCGGCATAAGCGCGTTCCAGAGCAGCATAACCCCCGCCCCAAACGCCGCGCACATCGCCACGACAATGCCGATTCCCGCAAACCTGAACTTAACAATGTCTCTCACCGTTTGCCCTCCTTACATAAGAATAGATGTTTTTTGACGTAAAAAAACGCGTTTCATACCATTGCGGACGAATAAGGCGGGGAAATATTTTATTTTTTTGCGAGATAAATATTGTTTTTTGCTGAAAAACATCAGGATGTCAATTTTAGCAGTACATTAAATTTGGAGTTCACGCTTCCGTAATATGAGACTGTCTCGCTTCATTCGCCGCGGTTACAGGCCAAAAATATCTTTGACTTCCTTTTCCGAGAGGTAGCGTTTTTGGCTTTTTTTATCGCGAATCTTGACAGCGGCGCTTCCCATATCCTATATTATTATGGTGTTTTTTCCGAAATTACGCTGACGAAAGCCGGTTTTGCGGTTTCCCTTTGGTTATCGGCCGTGTTAAAGAAAGGGGTTTTTAGGTGAAAAGGCTGAATTTTTTTCTAATAGCGCTTCTTTTATGCTCCGCCGTTTCCGCCCAGCACAGGCTGAAGGTCGTGGTCGCCGCCGCCGGGGCGGAGCCGCCCCAAAAAAACAATACCCTCAAAATTCTTGAGACCAAAGTTCAAGAGGCTTTCGTGAACGACGGGCGCTACATCGCCATAACCCGCGACGAGGTTGTGCTGAACCGAATCGACAGGGAGCATATCTATCAACGCAGCGGCGCGGTGGACGATAAGCAGATAATAGAACTGGGAAAACAGTACGGCGCAAAATATCTATGCACGGTAAAGAGCTCCCAATACCAGGAATCGTTTATGCTGGAAGCCTCTTTGGTAGACATAGAGACCGCAAAAATAATCAGGGTGGGCAACACGCCCTGCGACCTCGTGAATATCGGCGACCTCGTGGCGGCGAGCGGGGAGATTGTGAGGCAGTTGCTTGGTTCAAGCGGCGTCGGCGGCCGGTCGGGCGGCTACGGGAGCGGCCTGTACTGGGATAGAGAATCGGTCAGAAACGCCAGCCCGATGGCGACGGAGCTTACAAAAATCCTCAAAAATAAGGTAAGCGTGTCGGAAGGCACCTGCGTAAGCGGCACAAAAATCGCTATTGAAAGCGACAACGAACCCGCCTGCTCGGAGGGTATGGTAGGCATTACTTGCAAGGTAAACGCGGCGCTTGTCGTTACGCGGTGTCAAGGAAACCAAAAGACGGTTCTCAAAGGCTCCGTAACCGGGGCGGATAAATCCTCCAGGGACGCGGCGGTCAAACAGGTTATGCGGAAAGCGGAGTCCGCCGATTTTTGGAACGCTTGGGTTAAAGAGCTGGAGACAAGGGGCGATAAATGAGGCTGTTGCGTATCGCGATATGTGTTTTAGGGTTAACGCTGCCGGTCACGAGCGCCCGGAGCGAACTTTCCATGCGTTTGGCGTTGCCCAGGCAGCTTTCCGTAGAGTCGTTGCCGCCTTTCACCGCAAAGGGCCAAGATGTGGAACAGTTGTTTCAAAAGCGGCATTTGGAGAAGATGATAGCGCAAGACCCTAAAATCACGCGCGTCGCCCTGGTCTATTTCGCGACATGGTGCGCGCCGTGCGCTTTGGGCGCGTTGAAGCTCAAAGTCGCGAAGGAGACCCTGAAGAGAAACGGCGTTTTAACGGTTTTTGTGAACGTGGGCGAGACCGACGTCGCGGCCATCCGCGGGTGGATTAGGGAGTACGGAGACCTCGGATTTCCGCTTATCATGGACACCAAGTCGCAAATGGTCGGACCGTATGGGTTGACTGACCCGAGCGGGCGGATATTGATGCCCAGGACACTGGTTTTGAACAGAAACCTGAAACCGCTGTTTTTATTGGGGACGGAGGGGGACGATTTTCCGGAGATTCTTTGGAGGCTTAACGCCGTCGGCCCTTGAAAAGTCAAAACAGCGATATGCCGACAATCTCGCAATTCGTTCCCACCCTCATGGGCGGCCCCCATGTCCCCGCGCCTGATGTCACTATGAGGTTTGGGGCGTTCGGTTCTTTTTGGTAGTGACCGTAGTCCGCCGTGTAGACGGCCTTTGTTATCAGGTTGGCCGGAAATAACTGGCCTTTGTGGGTGTGGCCGGAGAGCACCAGGTCTACCTCGTTGCCGTATTCGTGTATTGATTTGGGGTTGTGGTCAATCACGATTATGGGCATATTTCCGTTGACGGTTAATAGCCTTGACTGTCCGGGCGCGCTCTTCTTATTAACTAATGTGACGGACGTTTCGTTGCCGGTTCGTACAATGAGTTCGGCGATGCCGGCCCGCCGAAGCCCGCCGAAGCCGCCTATCGGTCTCGGGTCTAACCGGCCTAATACGACGATTTGGCCGTTCACGATGTCGAACTCGTCGTTCAGCAGTTTGACGCCGCTGCGCTCTAAGAAGTCTACCATCTCTACCGCGCTCTTTCCGGCATCGTGGTTGCCGGGGCAGGCGTACACGCCGTGTGTCGCCGACAGGCTTTTTAATAGCTCGCTTGCCTTTTCAGGGTCGGATACGGCGTTGTAGCTGCTGTTGAAGATATCGCCGGCTAAACATATCAGGTCGGGTTTTTGGCTGTTTATCGCGTCTACGATTTTGGGCAGCCGCTTTTCGGAGCCGGCCGCCCCCAAGTGCAGGTCGGAGGCCAGCACTATCTTCATTCCGCCGGGGAGCGCCTTGTTGCTGTTCAGCCTTACGGTGTAGGATGTTACTTTGATTTTGCTTGCGTTGATTATGCCGTAGACCATTAACGCGGCGGTCAGCGTTATTACCGCGAGGCCGGCGTACAGGCGGATGCTTTGCGGGACGGGACGCGGGATTAATTTAGACAGGCGCCCGGTAACTGTAACCGCGTCGGCCGCCACGAACAGCATCAGCGCGTAGAGGAAGAATCCCACCCAACACCCGCTAGACCAGCGCAATGCGTCTTTGATGGCCGCCGGAAGGGTAGCGAAGGCCGCGAAGTTCGGCACAATCAGCAGCGCCGCGAACACCGCGTATATTATGGCGAAGATTACGGCGTTGGTTTTGGGGCAAAGCGCGCACACACACTGTGAGAGCCGCTTCCATATATACAGGTTGGCGCCCGCGTACAATGTCAGTACAATTAGGAAAAATGTCGTCACGGCCGCCGGCTTCATTTAAACCACCGATTTTTGCGCAGCGATTTCTCGCCGATTCTATAGCCCATTTTCACAACGGTCTCCCTGTTTCGGCGGGTGTTTTCGTAGATAGTGTCGTCGATTAGTACCGCGTCCCTTTGAAAGAGCATGACTATGGTGGAGCCGCCGAACTCGAACATACCCTTCTCGTCGCCGCGTTTGAAGGTGTCTTTTAGCGGGTGGTTGGAGATGCGCCCCACGAAGAGCGCGCCGACCTCCATTTGCACGGCCTTGCCGAAGCGCTTGGTGCTCATTACCACGTACTCGCGGGTGTTTTGCGCGTACACGTTGTATCGCTTGCCGGCGATAGGGCGGACGGTGTGGAGGACGCCTTTAATCCTTTTTCGCGATACGATTTCGCCGTCGTCGACGAAAGCGTACCTGTGGTAGTCGTCGGGGGTCAGCCTGAAAATGAGGCATACGCCGCCGGCGAACTCATCGGCCAAGGCCCGGTCTTGCAGCAGGCTGTTTATGGTGTACGTTGAGCCCTTTATCTGAAACGTGCTGTTCGCGGCGATACGGCAGGCGGTCAGCTTGCCGTCGCAGGGGGCGGGCAGGTCGCTTAGAACCTTCGAGAAAACCCGGCTGCCCGCCTTGACCTTTCTCGTGAAGAAATCGTTGAAAGAAGTGTATTTTTTGTCTGCGTATTCGCTCATGTCTATGCGGCTGCGCCGGACGAACCGCCGTATCAAAAGCCTCGACGCGCGGCTGTTCATAAAAACGCCGAAAATCTTGGAGACCGGCCTCGCCGTAAACAGCCGCAGCGCAACTCTCCCCGGCGCCGTGTTGTAGAGGAACCTGATTAAGAGGTTATCCCGTCGGGACAGCTCCGTTGTTTTGAGGTCGCGGGTATTCATTTGCCGAAGCACAGGAAGAGGATGTATATGATGACAGGCAGCCCCAACACGCAGAGTACGATTTGCGTACGGGCGCGCGGCTTGGGCACCCTTATTTTGAGAACGAAAGCCACGGACAAAAAGATTAGCAGTATGTTGTAGATGCCGAATATCGATTTGTCGAATATGTGGCACAGCGCGTAGACGAGGGGGATTATAAAGGCCACGCTCGTTACGGGCAGCCCCTCGTAGTAGGTGCGCTTTTTGTTCTGGCCGTGAAGTTCCGTCTCTATCACGTTGTAGTAGGCTAAGCGTATGAGCGCGGCCATCAGATATATGGGGAATATCGCCGTGTCGAACCAGCCTAAGGAGATGAAATTGCCGGACGGGGCGTAGTGCTCGTACCCGATGGCAGCCGGAAGCACACCGAAACTGATTATGTCGGCTAAGGAGTCTATTTGTATCCCGTAGTGTTTCTCTCGGGTGTTGCGTTTCTTGAACAGGGAGGCCACCCGCCCGTCAAACATATCGCAGACGCCGGAAATCATAAGGCAGACGAGGGCGTAGCGAACATTATCTATTAGCGCGAAGTGGATACCGAGTATCGCCACAATAACGCTCAGATAGGTCAGCGCCACCCAAAGCCCGTAATACCCGACGACAGGTTTTGATTCCACGTTACCACCGCGTTTTGTGTAAAGTTTCAGTTAACATAACAGGCGCTTCCGACATTAACGAACCCAGGCCATCCCCACAACTTTCCCGCCATAACTCCTGGAGAGCCGTATAACAAAATACATTCCGCGCCGAAAAATATCAAAATTTACACTTTTTCCCGTTTGCGGAAAAATTTCACTATCGGCGCGACGTAGCCGCTCTCGGTGGACACCCTGATTTCGTCGACGCAGATGGAACGAAACAATTCGTTGAGCCGCGCCCTGTGCCCCTCCCGCTCCCTCCTGTATATCTCCATCGCTTTCCGGCTGCGTGTGTCCAGGAGCGCCGTTTCGCCCGTCTCCGCGTCCTCAAGCTCCACAAGCCCTATCCGGGGAATGAACTCCTCCCTCGGGTCGCTCACGGATATGGTCACCAAGTCGTGCCGCTTCGCCGCGACCCTAAGCGGCGTCTCGAATCCGCCGGAGATGAAGTCGGAGACTAAGAAGACGACGCTCGTCTTAGTCTGCACCCTGTTTAGAAACTTCAGCGCGTTGCCGATGTCCGTGCCCCTGTGCCTGGGGCGGAAGTACAGCAATTCGCGGATGACCCGCAAAACGTGGTTCCGGCCCTTGCGGGGGGGGATGTACGACTCGACGTCGGAGGTGAAGACGATAAGCCCCACTCGGTCGTTGTTGCGTATGGCCGAGAAAGCCAGCAGCGAGCACAGCTCCACGGCCATCTCGCCCTTGAACTTGTCTATGGAACCGAAGTCGCCGGAGGCGGAGGCGTCGACGACGAGCATGACCGTGAGTTCGCGTTCCTCAATGTATTTCTTTATGTAGGGCGCCCCCATACGCGCCGTGACGTTCCAGTCGATGGTGCGCACGTCGTCGCCGTCGATGTACGGCCGCACCTCGGAAAACTCCATCCCCTTGCCCTTGAAAGCGCTGTGGTAGGAGCCGGAGAGCATAGAGTCTACTATGCGGCGGGTGCGGATTTCGATTTGGCGGACCTTCTGCAATACTTCTTTGGGTATCATATTTCTTTGCCTTGTTTCAGTTGTTTTCTTTACCTATTATTACATACTCGCCCGTCAATTATATTATATTGTAATATAAGGGAACCTCTAAAAATCTGGATTGGCTTTGCCGAGATACACACGTTGCTTCGGCGCTTTGCGCCTCGCAATGACGGTCATTGCGAGCGAAGCGAAGCAATCCAGAACGATGTACCTTTTTTAGAGATGCCCATATAAAATAATACTTGGCTCCCAACAAGGAGAAGAATTTGTGATACGGAAGAGTGTCGGTTGGGCTGTCTTAGCCGTAGCGTTTGGTTTGTCGGTCGTCGCCGGTTGCGGCCGGCGGGAGAGGGTGCGCGTTGAAATCGACTTTTCCAAGGCCGCCGAGTGGCGCTATATGTTGGGCGCGGATGTCTACGGGACGCCTACCGCCGTCGATTCCGGCCAGTATTTTTCCGGGTCGCTTCGGGCGTACCTGCAGGGGTTGCCGGGCGAGGCCGGCGTCGGGCCGCTGCGCTGCGGGTTCTCCGACGTGAACCTTATCGCGCCGTTTCTGTCGGAGACGGAACGCGGCGACGTGGTGCGCCGCCTCTCGGAGCTGCGCGTGGCCGTCTCGGAAAACGGCGTGACCCTCAGCGATACCGCCGGAATACCCGGAGTCCTGTCCGGCGGGTGGGATATTCTCCGCTCCCCGGCAAGGGTTATCCCAGCCATGCCAAACGCCGACATGACGGTCGGGTCGTCGTGGGAGAGAGAGCAGCGCTTCCCCATAAGCATCCCTAACGGCGAGGCCGAAGGGCTTATGTACCAGCTCTACCTGCTGGACAGCATATACAGAAACGACTCCGGCATCCGCGTCGCGGCGATAAGCTGGACATTCACGTATAAAGTCGCCATAAAAGAAAACAGGGACGAAGGCAGGCGCAAAATCATGTACCCGCTCATGGGCGCGGGCCGCGGCAACGCGGAACTCGACATCGCCCGAAAAAAGCTCGTAAAGTCGCGGGCCACGTTCCAGGTTACCCAGTCGGGCCTGAACGGCATGGAGGTCAACGAAGTGGCGCACTTTGAGATAGTGGAGTGAACGGAAAGGACGGAAAATACCGACAAAAAAAAGAGGGCGGAACCGGCGGCTCCGGCGGCTGAGCGAAGCCGAATTTTTTTGACTTTGTAAATCCCATGATTTATATTGTATATAACGGCGCCGTTGTCACGGAACCGGTCTGTGGTTCTTGCGGTTGTGATATGTACTCCTGGAAAGGGTGGTTTATGGCGTTGGCAGCCTCGGCTTCACTGACAGCTACATGGTTGATTTTGCCCACGGCGCGTGTGTCGGATGGGCGGTGTCGCGGCGCGTTTGACGGCGCCGATACCCCCCCCCCCCCCCCATAATTTGTTCCTTGTACATAAGGTTTACCGCAAAAACGCGACAATCTATCCTTTTCGCCGGTTTAACGTGCCCGCGAGCCGGTCGCTTATTGGGGAAAATAACGTCTTTTTAATACAACAAATAACAAACGATGAGGAGGTACGGTTATGTTTGCGAAGATGTCGGTCAAGCGCCTGAGCGCGGTTGCGGCGGTATTTTTGATTGCGGCGGCGGTCTCCGCTTTCGCGCAAAACGGGAAGAGGAAAACGCCGGGGTCGGATATTTGCGTGGCTAAGAGGCTGGCGGACTACGAGGACGCGCAGTATACGACCATACAGGCGGCTGTCAACGCGGCGAGGGCGGGGCAGGTCATTGAGATACTTGA
>JAITCM010000066.1 GCA_031283085.1 Chitinispirillales bacterium
TAAACAAGTTGCTTCGGCGCTTTGCGTCTCGCAACTTGTTTATCTTACCGCAAGGCAATGACGGTCATTGCAAGCGTTGCGAAGCAATCCAGAACGTTGTGCCTTTTTTAGAGATGCCCATATTTCAAATAACAATTTTGCGCTCAATTCGTTATTCCATGGCAAAGTAATATTTATTTGACCGGGATACGTCAATATAAAATAAATCGGCGCCGAATATGCCGTCAATAATATTTTGACTTTCCCGGCGCCGCTTATTATATTATCGGTGTCTACCGTATAAGCGTTTCCTCCCGCATCGCCCGTGCCACGGGCATTGTCTTGCCGTGTTTGTTATTGCCCGATAAGCGTTAAATTTAACGTAAAAATCGACACACAAATCAACGTCAGCCCCAAAAAGGAGAGACGCTATATGCGCGACGTCTACTATGAGGAAGAACTGCGCTATCTGAAAGAAGAAGGGGCGCGGTTTGCCGGAAAGTACCCGCGGCGGGCGGGATACCTGAACCTCGAATCGGCCAAAGACCGCGACCCCAGGGTCGAGGCGCTGTTTGAGGGATTCGCTTTCATCGCCGCCGGTATCCGGGAGCGTATTGACGACGCCCTTCCGAACCTCGCCGCCGGGCTTGCCGAACTCGTTTGGCCGCAGCTCCTCCACCCCATTCCGGCCACCTGCGTCGCGGAGTTCAAGCCGCGTCCGGGGACGCTTCAGGGGATTTGCGTACTGCGCCGGGGGACGCCCCTCTTCACCGACCCCGACCCGGCCACCGGCGTCAGCTGCCAGTTCGCCACCACGCGGGAGGTGCGCGTCTGCCCCGTCTCCGTATGGGAGGCGCAGGCCGACTCCGGCGCCGACGGCAAGGATGTGTTGACGGTCTCGTTCAAATTTGACAGGGGGATACGCCCGGAGGCGCTCAATCTGTCGCCGGTGAGGGTCTTTATCAACGACGAACTGCCCGCCGCGCTGCATATAAGGAAAATGTTGCTCCATCACGCCGAGGAGGTTATACTGTCGGACGACGCCGGCCGCTCCAAATCGCTGCCGCCGCAAGACGTCTTCGCGGAGGGGGGCTTCGGGGAGGACGACGCGCTCTTTCCCGAACCGCGGCGCGCCGGCAGGGCGCTTGACCTCATCCGCGACTACTTCGCGTTTCCCGAAAGGTTCATGTTCATAGACATCCGCGGCCTGGACGCCCTCGCCGGGGGCGGAAGCGCGGCCTCCGCCCTCTCGCTGAAAGTGCGTTTTGACCGGAAATTCTCGGCCAAAGTGTCGCTCTCGCGGGAGACCTTCAAACTGCACTGCGTTCCGGCGGTGAACGTTTTCCGGCGCGACGCGGAGCCGATATCCGTGGACGGCAGGAAGTACGAGTACGACCTCGTCTCCGACGCCGGCCGCCCCGACTGTTTCGCGATACACAGCGTGGCCTCGGTCATGGGGATAGACGGCGTGACGGGCGAGCGGCGCGTCTACGAAAAATACCGCAAGACAGGCGGCGGCAAACAGCGCTTTTACACCCTGCGCGCCGAGGAACTCTCCGGCGACGGGCGCCTGCGCGGCAACGACAGGCGGCTGAAACTGTCGATGAACGGCCGCCAAACGGAGGAGGGGCGGCTGATACGGGAGACGCTGCGCGTAGAGACCTGGCAGACAAACGGCGCCCTTGCCCGAAAGGTGTTCATGGAAGGCGCCGCGCTGCGCAAGGCCGCGCCGGACTTTCCCGACTACGTCACCTTCACGAATATAACAAAACCGAGCCCGCCGGTCAACCCGCCGGGCGGCGATACGTACATTTGGGCATTCCTTTCGCACCTCTCTTGCGCCTATACGAACTTCGGCGACGCGGAGAGCCTGAAAGAGCTGCTGCGCGCCTACGACTGGGGCGGAAACGCCGAACCGCGCCCGGAGATAGAGGCGATACGCTCGGTATCGATAAAACCGAGCGATTTGTCCGTCAACAAGGCGGTGCTCAGGGGCGCGGAGATGAACATAGCCGTCGACGAGCGCGCCGTGCCGGAAGAGAATCTGTTCTTGCTGGGAACGGTACTGGCGAGGAGCCTCTCGTGCATGTCCTCCATCAACACATTCCTTAAATTGATACTTACAATGCCCGTCTCCGGCGGGAGTTACGAGTGGTATTGCCGGTCGGGGGAGAGGTGGGAGGCGTGATATGGATGAATTGATACGGATAATTGAACGTGAATACTATACGTTTGACGTGTTGCAGCTGGTCGCCGTTATTGAGGAATTGTCGGAAGACGGGGGCGGCGGCGTTAACGCGGATAACCGCGGGCGGATATGTTTTGAGGTCGACGCCGACCTGTCGTTCCCGCCGAGCGACGTGGGGTATGTCGGGGTTGACGAAGGCTGCGCCAATAATAGCGGGCGTACCGATACCGATAACCCCGCCGTGACCGTCCGTTTGCCGGTGATGAACCTTTTGGGCTCCTCCTCCCCGTTGCCCGCGGCCTTCTCCGACCGCGTAACGAGGGGGCGCCCCGACGCCGACATATACGCCGGCTTCCTCTCCATTATGCAGAACCGCCTGCACGCGCTGTGGCTCGACGCGCAACGAAAGAACGCCTTGTGGGGCCCTTCGACCCCGCTCGCTTCGGCTTCGCCCAATGAGCGGCGGGCGGCGGCCGCGGAAAAAATCTTCAAGTTTATGGCCGGGGTGTCGATAGACAAAAAGGGGGGGGTTGAATTTGCGCTCTCCGGGCTTCGGCAACTGTCAAACAGGGCGAGGAGCGCGCAGGGCCTAAAGGAGTTATTGTACGCGGCGTTGGGCGACATCCCCGTAAGCATAGAAGAGAACGTGGGCCGCCTGGCGGCGGTATCGAACGCCCGTCCGCCGGGAGGCGGGGCGCGCTTAGGCAAAAACGCGGTTTTGGGCGCGAGGGTCTACGACAGGACGTCGAAGTTCAGGGTGACGCTCGGCCCGCTCGACCCCCAAACCTACAAGGCGTTTATGCCGGGCGGAAGCGGCTACCGGCTGGTTAACGAGGTACTCTCCGCGTATCTGAACGAGCCGGTAATCTGCGAGCTTTCGGTTACGTGCCGGCTTGGCGACCTGCCGAGGGCGCGTTTGGGAGGTGGCAGGCACGGCGGCGACGGCGAGCTTGGGCGGACGGCGGCGCTGGGCGGGGGGCGGCGCTGCGGCGACAGAACGGTCGGGCGGACGGAGACGGCGGCGATACGCGCGGGATAGCGTAAAACCCGTTTGTTTTGTCAAAAATACAAAAAAAATAAAAAAGACTTGCATTCGGGGTGATTTTTTGTTATTATATATATACGTGTCAAAAGTTTTGGCGACGGGCGTGCGGCGGAGGTACGCCACTGTGTAAAATCCGCGTAAGGCGGGGCGGGATTTTGAGTTGTGATGTAACGGGGCACCGGAATACGCGGTCTAACTCTATATAAAGATATATAAGCGCGAGTATTTGGGGTGGTCGTTGAGGCGTTGTGTCGCTCCGGCTGGGGTTTGTCCGCTTGTTTATTGCTTAGTCTAAAACTTGTTATTGTATACCTTATAACTAATAACCAAAAGGAGCAGGGATTATGGGACGTTTCACTAAGCGGTTGATTGCGGGGCTTGTCGCGGCCCTGGCGGTGACAGTGGGGGGGGCGTTCGCGGACTCCACACTGGATGACTTTGAGAGTGGTTCCAACGCGAATAAGTTTGGGGCTTACTGGTATTTCTACACAAACACATTTGCGGCGGCCGCGGAAAACAACCCGACGGGGTGCGACCAAAAGGCGTACACGTCGGCATTGGTAAGTGATAAACTCGAAAAGATAGACAACGCCACGAAATCGGGTTCGCAATTGCTGTTCGCGGGTTCGTACGGTTCGACTTTGACGGCGGCGCACGACGGCCAATACTCAGGCGTGATGAAATACAGCAACCTCCAGTCCCCGTGGAAGTCAGTCACGACGCTCTCTGCCCCCGACGTATATCCGGGCGTGGGAATGGGCACGGGTCTGACCACCGATACGATAAATGGAATGGGGGCGGAATTTAACAGCGCGAAAAAGGTTAAATTTTGGCTAAAAACGTCAAGCACCGAGTTAGTCGTGAAGTTTAAAATTGAGTTCGTCACTCAGATTGCGGGTAATCCGGGTCATGGGGCGTGGAGCGGCGATTTGGCGGGATGCAACGCCGACGCCTCGTATGAAATTATCCTTGATGCGCCTTCCACCGCGTGGAAACAATATGAAATCAACATAGAGCCCAGTAATACCGGCTCCGGCCAAGCGTGTGTGGCACCCAAGTTGTGCAAACCTACTTGGGAAAGCGGAAAAGAGTATACGTACGATTTGAGCAAAGCCAGTAAGATCGCCTGGTTTATTGAGGGAGCGGGCGCCCCCCCGGAAGTTGGCTGGATAGCGGTCGACGACATTGAAATTACCGGATATACTTTCGTTGACAAGTGGCTGTGCGAGAGTTGCGTGAAACCGGACAATCACCCGGTGCCGGATGCGTCTTTGCTGTTCTCCGATTTTGACAACTTGCTTCCGGGCAACCAAACCCTGGCTCAAAACAAGGAACATCAATACTGGTACGCGTATGGCGATTCCGCGGCGCGCGGAGGGCAGGGTACGGTGACAACCATCGATATGGGCCAGTGGAACGACCCGTATTACACGCTCGGACCGAGCCTGCAGATTGACGATCCAGAAACCCCTAACACGTACGGGTTTGGCGGAACACGCGGGGCGTTTATCTCGTTCACAATGGGTACGCCGTTTACGAAAAACGGCGAGTCGGTTCAACCGTTTGTGGGAATCGGTACGAACCTCGCCGAAACCGATAGCCTGGAAGTCTATGACGGAAGCCAGTTAGCCTCTATTTGGTTTAGATATAAGACGACCGGTTTTGAGGAGTTGTTCGTTGAATTCCACGATGAGTACGCCATTAGCCCTGCACATGACGACGGTGAGGTATTCTACACAAAACTTCCGGGTACGGACGGCGGTTGGAAAATAGCGGAGATTCCGTTGTCGGTGTTAAGGCTTCCGCCGTGGGCAAAGAATCGTACAGGCCCTCTCGCGACGCTTGACAAAACCAAGCTCGCAAAGATTCAATTCAAAAACCAGAGCACGAACGACGGCACGATTATAATTGACGACGTGTATTTGCTGGACCCGGCGCACGCCGTCAGCGTAAAGCTCTTAGGTTCCAAGTCTGTCAAGGCTTCCGGTATCCGCGCCGTCTACAGCCGCGGCAAAATCGGCGTTAACTGGAACGCCGGGACGTCCGTCGCGAGCGGCAAGATTCAGTTGGTGAACACGAAAGGCCGCGTTGTGGCCAGCGCCCCCATCGCCAATACGGCGGGGAAGGTGACGGCCAGTTTGGGAACGGGCACGATTCCGACGGGTATGTACTTTGTGCGCGTAAACGCCAAAGACGTAAACGGCAAGAAGATTGTTTCGCAGGCCCCTGTCAGCGTCGTGAAGTAAGTTTTTACGGGGCGGACGATACTGTCCGCCCGTTTTACCGTATGCGCGGGGCGGAGAATATCCGCCCTTTTTTTGACTAATCCGAGGGTATGGCCATGACAGACGACGAGCTGAAAGAACTGGTAGCGAGCATTGCCGTGCAGAACAGGGAGCTGGTAGCGAGCATTGCCGCGCAGAACAGGGAGTTGACAGCGAGCATTGCCGCACGGAGCAAGGAGACGGATAACTTGTTCACGAAATGGGCCGAGGAGTCGCGCCAGCGGGATGAGGAATCGCGCCGGCAGGTTGAGGCGACGCGCAAAAAGGCCGAGGAGTGGTACGAGAAAATGCGCAAGAGCCATGAGGAAACCGACCGCATTGTGAAAGAGACCTCCAAGAATCTCGGCACCATGGGCGACAACGACGGTAAACACGCGGAGCAGTATTTTCAGTACATTTTTGATAAAAAACTGGAATTCGGCGGTATAAAATACGACAAAATGATTCCGAATTTGGAATGTTTCAATAAAGACAGGATTTTGCGCATGGAATTTGACATTGTTTTGGTGAACTGTCAATCCATCGCGATTATAGAGACAAAAAACAGCATACGTTCCGATTTTATTTGGAAATTAGTGAAAGACAGACTGCCGGTATTCAGGCTTTTCTTCCCTGAATACAATGACCGCAAAGCCTACTTGGGCATAGCGGGTTTTTCTTTTAGCAAAAGGGTAGTGGAACAGGCTGAGAAATACGGCGTAGGCTTAATACGGCAGGCCGGGGACAGCATAGAGATGAAAACCGACAAACTGAAGGCGTACTGATTTTCGGAACACGCGGGCCTGTCGCGGTTATTGGAATCGAAAGGTAATTTTTGTTGTATTTCGCGACAAAAATCATTATATATTACCGTAATGTATTCAGGCAATGTATACGGCTTCCCAAAAGCGTATACTTCTTCGTTACCCCGTTTAAAGAGGAAGGCGGTTGTCTATGAAAAGGTCATTAACGATGTTGGGCGCGGCCGTTTTTGTTTCCGCCGTGGCGGTCGGCGGCGCGTTTGCGCAGATAAGCCCGCAGTTGCCCGCGCCCGGGGAAGCGCCGGCGGGGAGCCCTGTGGCCATACACGGGGCGCTAAAGACAAGCGGCAACAAAATAGTCGATAAAAACAACCAGGCGGTGACCCTTAGGGGTATGAGCCTCTATTGGGCAAACACCGGCGCCGGGGGGCCGTACTACAATGACTATGTGGTCGGCTGGCTGGTTCATGACTGGAAAGTATCCGTCGTAAGAGCGGCAATAGGGGTGGCCAGAAAGGACGATACCTTCGGCGGCAACGCCGGATACGCCGACGGGGATTCGGCGGGTATGGTAAACTTGGCCAGAACGGTGATTGAGGCGTGCATAAGAAGGGGCACCTACGTTCTCGTTGATTGGCATACCCACAACAGGAACGACGCCGCCGGAAAAAACACCAAAGGCGCCGAATTTTTGGGGAATATCGCGGCGAGGTACGGAAGTTACCCCAATGTGCTGTTTGAGCCTTTTAATGAGCCGATGGATGACAACGCCAGCGTCGCGACTTATGTGGCCCCTATAATCACAAGAATAAGGCAAAGCAGCCAAAACCTCATAATAGTAGGTTCGAGCGAATGGAGTAGAAACCCGAACGGCGTGACGTTGAGCGGCAACCCCACCAATGTCGCTTTTTCGTTTCACTTTTACACGGGCACGCACTCTCAGGGTTCCTTTGCAACTAACATCAACAGCGCGCTAACCGTAAATAAGGCTGTTGTGGTAACGGAATTCGGCACGACGCCAGCGTCCGGCAACGGCGACGTTAACGAGAGCGGAACCAATACCTGGATTACTTATCTTGAGGAAAAGGGCATAGGTTGGATGAACTGGTCAATTTGTGACCTGTCCGAAACGTCGGGAGCGCTCGTCGCCAATTCAGGCGGCACTTCCGGCGGACCGTGGACGACCAAACAGTCCGGCACTTGGGCCCGCAATAAAATCATAAGCTACAACGGGGCGTCCGGGGCAAACTATTATCCGACCAACACATACACCGTAAACGTGACCGCAACCCCAAGCGACGGCGGGAGTGTCGAGAAGAGGAAGGGCGGCGCCGTAAGCAACGGCCCGTACAACTGGAAAGACGTAGTGTCGGTGAAAGCGGTTCCGAATCCCGGATGGGAGATTAAAAAGTGGACGGGCGACGCCTCCGGTAGCCTTGAATCCATGGAAACCACGATTACGGGCGTAAATTTGAGCATGGGCGTGGAATTCTATAACGGCGGGGTAATCAAAAACGGCCATTTTTCAACCGGAACCGGAAATTGGAGCGTATACAAAAACGGTTTGGCGGCGCAGATACCCAACGCCACTATCGCGTGGGACAACTCCCAACCGGCGACCCCCGCGGTGAAAGCGACGATTACGGCGGCGGGCTCAAACGTCGAAGACCTGTCGGTGTTTCAAAACGGGCTGACGTTTGAGCAGGGCAGGAGGTATGAGCTGTCGTTTGAGGCTAAAGGCGCGTCGGCAAGGACGCTCGTCGCCAGGGCAAGCAATAACCGCGCGGTTTCCGCCACGCCGTACTTGAGCCTTACGGCGAATTTGGGCACGTCAATGGCGCCGTATACGGGCACATTCAATATGACCGGGGCCACGGTGACCAACGGCCGGTTAGACTTTGACATCGGCGCCAACGCGGCGGCCGTGACCATTGCGAATGTGAAACTCAGGGACATAGGCACGGCTACCGGGGTTGCGCACGGCGCGATTTCCAAGCCGGCGGCCGTTACGTGGTCGATAGCGAATGTCGGCGGCGTTCCGTTGCTTCGCGGTCCGGCCGACGCGGGCGCGAAGGCTTCCATCTACGACACCCGCGGCAAGCTGGTAAGGAGCGTGTCCGCCGTGGACGGGCTGAATATCGGCGGAGCGGGGCTTTCGGCGGGCAACTATCTATTAGTCGTGAAAAACGGTTCGGGCGCGGAGGTACTTAGGTCAAAGGTTGCGACGGCAAAGTAAAAAACAGTTACAAGTTACAAGAAAAAAACGCAGGGGGGCGCGGTTCGTTATCCGCGCTTAAATAAATATCACCCGTTAACAATAACGAAAGAGAGGCACAAATAATGAAATACGCGAAAAAAATCGCTGTCGCGGCGCTGGCTGCCTTTGCGCTGTGCGGGGGCGCGTCGGCGACCCCGGTATCCGACCACGGCCAACTGAGCGTGCAGGGGAACAGAATCGTCAACAAAGACGGCAATCCCGTGCAGCTTAGGGGCATGAGCTTCTTTTGGGCCCAATGGCAGGAAGGCAGCAAATTCTATAACGCCGATGTGGTACGCAAACTGGCTACGGACTGGAAGGTCAGCGTGGTGCGGGCGGCGTATACCAGCGGGACGCAATCTTTGTGCGAGACGGTTATCGACGCGGCCATAGCGCAGGGCATATACGTTATAATAGATTATCACTCGCACACTGCCAATAACGAAACGGCGGCGGCGACGACCTTTTTTCAGGCAATGGCGACAAAATACAAGGACAAGCCCAATATCATTTATGAGATTTTTAACGAGCCTATAAATCAAACCTGGGCACAAATAAAGTCTTATGCCGAAACAATTGTCCCAGCTATCAGGGCGATAGATAACAAGAATATCATTCTCATAGGCACCAGAGACTACAGCAAGCACGTGGAGGATGCCGTCTCCAGCCCGGTCAGCGGCACAAACCTCGCGTATGTGGCGCACTTTTACGCCGCGCAGGAAGGGCATGGGGATGAAATCCGCACAATGATAAAACAGGCGCTTAACGGCGGCAAGGCGGTTTTTATCACGGAGTTCGGTACCTGCGAGGCGGACGGAAACGGCAGGGTAGACACGGCCGCGACTAATACGTGGTTCAATTTTCTTGACGCTAACCAAATCAGCTGGGCCAACTGGTCGGTTAGCGATAAGAGCGAGGCGGCCTCGGCGCTCAACAGCGGCGCCTCTACGACCGGAAGCTGGTCAGAGTCGAACTATACCGCTTCAGGCAAGTATATCTACAACAAACTCCGCTTTTACGCGAACAGCGCATATACGATAAATTTAACGGTAAACGGCGGTCAGGCGACATCCATTACCCGCATCCCCAATTACACGACTTATACACACGGTACGCCGGTAACCCTCGTCGCAAGGCCGCCCAGCGGGCAGGGGACGGTATGGGGCGGCGACATATCGGGGTCGGGCGATACGGCGGTGGTTTCCATGACCTCCAACAAAAACATTACCGTCGCGTTTTCGGCGGCCGGCAACCTCCTCCAAAACGGCACATTCCTCGGCTCCTCAATCGCCCCGTGGACAGTGTACAAGAACGGATTGCTGGACCAGGTGCCTAACCCTGTAATGGCGATTGAAAACGCCGAGGGAAAAATCACCATGACGATTCCTGGTACCGCCGCAGACCACGCCTACATTCACCAGACGGGCGTCTCGCTCAGAAACGGCCGCGCCTATAAGCTCTCATTCAGCGCGCGCGGCCAGTCGGCAAGAAGCGTCACCGCAAAAGTAGTGGCCAGCAACGCCGACTGTATGAACCCATACGAGGTTCAGTTGAGTTCCACGAAACAGCCGTTCTCGACTACGTTCAACATGACCAAACCCGACAACACGAACGTATCCGTCCGCTTCTGTTTCGGCGGCAACGCGACCACCTGGTACATAAGCGACGTAAGCCTCGTGGACGTTGGGCCGGCAACCGCCGTCGCCCCGTCGCATCCGGCCCTCTCCGCGCACAGAACCGCCTGGTCAATATCCAATGTCGGCGGCGCCCTGCAACTTCGCGGCCCGATAGAGGCGGGGGCGACGGTATCGCTCTACGACACACGCGGCAAGGCGGTAAGAAGCATGGCCGCCAAAGACGGCCTGACCCTAAACGCGGCGGGCATCCCGACCGGTAGCTACATAGTAGCGGTTAAAAACCGCGCGGGAGCGGATGTTTACAGGTCGAGAGTGTCATTTGTGAGGTAGATTTTCGGTTGAATAAATAGGGGCGGCCGATGGCCGCCCCTACAATTTAATCCCGCTAATCCTTATAATCCTAAAAAACCTGGTCCACGAACGGCGACAGCCTCCGCAGTTTCTCCACTATATCCGGCATAACCGCTATCACTCTATCCACATCCTCATCGGTACTGTACACGCTAAACGAAAACCGGATTGAGCTGTGTGCGTAGTTGTACGGTATGCCCATGGCTGTCATCACGTGGGAGGGTTCCAGCGACCCCGTTGTGCAGGCCGAGCCGGAACTGGCGGCTATGCCGGCTTCGTCCAGGTGGAGGAGGATAGCCTCGCCCTCTATGTTTTCGAAGCTGACATTGGTTGTGTTGGGCAGGCGCTCCGTGGGGTGCCCGTTCAGCTTTGCGCCGGCGCATTTTTCCAGGAGAGCCTTTTCCAGCCTGTCCCGAAGGGTGCGTACCCTTGTATTTTCTTCGGATATGCGCTGCGCGGCTAATTCGCAGGCTCGCCCGAGGCCGACAATGTACGGGACGTTTTCGGTTCCGGCGCGTACCCCGCCCTCCTGGTGGCCGCCGTGCAGTATCGCCTTAACGGGCGTTCCGGCCCTGAAGTAGGCCGCCCCCACGCCCTTTGGCGCGTGCAGTTTGTGGCCGGAGAAAGCCAGCATATCGACCGGCACCTTTTTGACGTCTATGACGGTCTTCCCCGCCGCCTGCACCGCGTCGGTGTGGAAGAGGCCGCCGCGGGCCTTGACCGCCCCGGCTAATTCACGGATTGGGAAGACCACCCCCGTCTCGTTGTTCGCCCACATAATCGAGGTAAGGGTATCGCGGCTGATGTCTATTGAGTCGAAGACGCCGCCGGACAGCATTCCGTTATTATCAACGGAAAGCTCCGTAATTTTTGCCCCGCGCCCGCTCAGGAAGCGGGCGGTATTGCGCACAGCCGGATGTTCAACCGCCGTCGTGACGATGCGCGTACGCTCCCCCCGCTCCTGAAAGAAGCCTTTGAGGGCCATATTGTCGCCCTCCGACCCGCAGGAGGTGAAGACTATCTCGCCGGGCGAGGCCCCTATGAGCGCCGCGACCTGCTCGCGGGCCCGCTCAATATGCCGCCGCACCGTCCCGCCGAAGCGGTAGATGCTCGACGGGTTGCCGTAGCGGTCGCCGAAGAAAGGCATCATGGCCTCGATGACCTCCGGGGCCACGCGCGTCGTGGCGTTGTTGTCCAAGTAGACTGTACTTTCACGATTGGCCATATCTTGCCTCAACGGTTTGTAATGTCGGCGCGGTTATCGCTTACGCGGTTGTCGTCGCCGACGTGGCGCAGGAAGAGCAGCACGTTGGAAAGCGCAAGGAAGACCATGGCGGCCAGCTTCCCAAAACCGATTATCCCGCTGACAGCCCGCGCCGCGGCGCCCATCTTCCGGGTATACCAGCGGCGTATCAAAGACGACGCCCCCTCTAAAAACACTAAAAGCACCCAAAGGGCGGTCAGGGCGGCGAGTGTTTTTCTGGGTTTCATGGATTTGCTCCTTTTCGCGTTACTATAATAATGTCAGTCCCTCTTCCTGACCGTGCCTATGATGGAGCGGTAGGTAAGCGGCACGGTTCCCTTTTTACCGAAGACCAGCGTGTAGTCTTTGTAAAGCTCCGCCAACTCCGACCGGTTGAGCAGCCGCCCGCTCGTGGCGGTTGCGCCGAGGCGGCTCAGGCTCCCCAGCGCCGAGGCTGCGTCCGGGAAGCGTTGCACACGGTCAAAGTGTTCTATTCCCTCCGCCCGCACGTCAAAACCGGCAATGTCAAACGTCATCAGCAGCTCGCTCACCGTAGGCAGCCAAATCACCTGCGGCAACCCCATACGCGTTCTCGTCTCCACGAGTTCGGTAAACGCGCCGTCCACGTATGCCGCGAAGCACAGCGCGCCGTTCGGCTTCAGAGCGTTCGCGACGCCGCTTAGCGCCTTCTCCGGCGCGGACAACCACTGCAACACAGATACGGCGACCGCGCCGTTGAGGGTTCCGGCATGGAACGGCAGATTGTCTATATCGGCATTCACGGCGTACGCCGTGCGCCCCGATTGCGCGGCGCGGCGCAGCGGCGGGAACGCCATATCCAAACAGACCATCCGCGCCACCGCCGAGACCGCCCGCAAGTTCTCCGCTAATTTACCGGTGCCGCTACCCAAATCCGCCCAAAGCTGCCCGATGCCCATTTCATTGCGCACAACGGCGGCCACCCGCGCCACTATCTCCATATTCACGCCGGCCGAAGGTTCGCACACGCCGACGGCACGCCCGAAACGGGCGGCTATCCTCTCCTTGGATGGCAGAATCGGCTTAGCGTCCATTATGTCCATAACGTACATTGTGATACTCTAACCTCCGGCCCTGCCGTAGATTTTCGTCAGTTCGGCTAATTCCGCCAACTTCTCGTATATCGGCATCTTCTGCGTCATCCGCCACTGCCAATTCCCCAACATCGTTCCGGGCGTGTTCATTCTGTGCCTGCCGCCTAAAGCCAACACATCCTGCATTGGAATCAGGCACAGCCACGAGGGCGAGGCGAGGGCGCAACGGATGAACGCGTTTAAAAACTTCTCATCGTTATACGAACAGCCTAAATAGCCGCAAACCCTCTTTTTGGCGTCGTCGGACAGCGTTGAGAACCATCCGAGCGCGGTGTCGTTATCGTGCGTTCCGGTGTAGGTCACGCTATCCCTCGTTATGTTGTACGGCAGATACGGGTTGTTCATGTTGGAATCGAAAGCGAATTGGAGTATCTTCATCCCCGGCGCGCCTGTATCCTCGCGCAACGTTATGACGTCTTTCGTTATGTCGCCCAAGTCCTCCGCTATCAGCGGCAACGCGCCGAGTTTCTCCTTTAGCGTGTCGAAGAAATGCTTACCGGGGCCTTTGCACCACTTGCCCTTAACGGCCGTCGAGTTTCCGTATGGTATCGCCCAATAGCTGTCGAAAGCCCGAAAATGGTCGATGCGGACGTAGTCGGCAAACTCCAGGGCCTTCTGTACGCGGCGGCGCCACCAGGAGTAGCTGTTTTTCTTCATGGCCTCCCAATTATACAGCGGGTTGCCCCAAAGCTGCCCGGTCTTGCTGAAATAGTCCGGCGGCACACCGGCGACCTCCACGGGCGTACCCTTTTTGTCGAAGAGGAATTGATTGGACTCCGTCCAGGTGTCGGAACTGTCGTAGGCGGTGTAGAAAGGTATGTCGCCTATGAGCGAGACCCCCTGCTTGGCGGCGAAGGCCCGCAACTTACGCCACTGCTTGTCAAAGAGGTACTGCAGGAACTTGTGGTAACGCAGGTTGTCGGCGAACATATCGGTGACGGTCGCGATGACGCTCTTATCATGCTTCTTGTACGGCGCTTCCCACTGCCACCAGGGCTTTTCCCCGTGCATCGTCTTGATGACGCGGAAGAGGGCGTAACCGTCGAGCCAGGAGGACTCTCTGTCGCAAAATTCGACGAAATCGGGTACGTCCGAGAAATTGTCGAAAGCCACGCGGAACAGCTTCTCCTTCTCGGAGATGACCGCTCCGAAGTCCACGTGATTTTGGGGAAGCTGCGGGTAAGCCTGCAAGTCCGCCTCCGCGAGTAACCCCATAGCGCGCAACTCGTGCGGGCTGATGAGCAGCGTGTTCCCCGCGAAAGAGCACAGAGACTGATATGGCGAGTCGCCGTAGCCGGTGGGGCCGAGCGGGCAGAATTGCCAAAAAGACTGCTTCGCCGCCGCGAGCTGGTCAATCCAGCGCAGCGCTTGCAAACCGAGGTCCCCAATGCCGTAGGGCGACGGGAGCGATGTTGGGTGAAGAAAGATACCGGAAGCCCTGGGTTTCATGGTGTTTGTTGCCGTCCTTTTTGGAGTTTATGTTTAAATGTTCGGCCTTAGCCGCGATAATGGATTCTAAACTAATATAATAGACGGGGAATTGGAAATACAAATCAAAATCTTCAAAAAAAATGTAAAAGCCCCTTTACGCGGTTTTTACATCGCGAAAATGCGCGAATCCGCACGTCGAAGCCAATAGCGGGGGATTACGCGGCATTATGTGAGGAGGACGCGGCGGCGCATAATAGCGGGATACGGGTCAAAGCCGACACGCTATTTCCAAAAATTAAAGCCGAATCACCCCGCCATATATTATATTAATACCTGTGCGTCCCGGATATGTGAACCCCAAGCCCAAAACCATCCGTTCGGAAGGAGCGTGCCTGTGATATTCGCGATTTCCCTGGCTTTGGTGTTCCTGTTTATATGCGTGGGCTTTATTTCTACCGCACGGTTTGCATACGACTATCTTAACAATAAAATTAATTCGAGGCGAATGGCGCGGATTGACGATGAGGCGGCCGCTGAAGCCGTCCGGAAGCAAATAGAGGATGAGACGGCCTTTGAGACGTCAAAAATAAAAACAGGACAAACCGAGGATTATATAACCGTCGAAGCCGATACTAATCGAATTGAGGATAAGATAAATATTGAACCCGAACCGTCGCGAATTGATATTGATGATGAGATAACCATAAAACCGTCGAAAGGAAAGTTTATGAGGTCCATTACGTTTAAGGGTATCACGATTGCCGTTTTAACGCTGGTTTTGCTTATTCCGGGTGTGCTGATTCAAAATCTGATTACCGAGCGGAAGGAGAGGAGCAAAGAGACCGTCGAACGAATCAACGACAAGTGGGGCGGGGCGCAGACGCTGTGCGCGCCGTTATTGCTTGTCTCTTACACGACCATCTCCGGAAGAGGCGCGGACGGCAAGCCCTTTTACAAAGAGCATACGCTCTACGTTACGCCCAAAGATTTGAAGATAACCGCGTCGCTTATGCCGGAAGAGCGGCATTACGGTATTTACAAGGCCATTCTTTATAAGAGCGACATCCGTTTTGAGGGAAAATTCACCGGGCTTGCCGGCCTGAAAATCGACGACGGCGCGTTTCATGAGTTCGGCGACGCCAGAATTGCCGTCGGCGTAACGGATTTGAGGGGTGTGTCGCAAAACCCCGATTTTAAGGTTAACGACGCGCAGTTCAACACAACCGCCGGGAAACTGGCTATTTTTACCAACTCTTCGGAAAATTTGCAAACGACGGAGAAAACGCTGTTTTTGGACCTGAAGGGCATCAAAATTACAGACTCCGACAGTTTGCGTTTCGATTGCTCGATGCGGCTGAACGGCAGCGGTTCCATCCGTTTCGTTCCTATCGGGCAAAATACCTCCGTTACGGTCAACGGGCTTTGGCCGTCGCCGTCGTTTATCGGCGGGTTCTCGCCGGAATCCACGGTTGATAAAGGACGATTTAACGCGGCTTGGAATATTTTGAGCTTCAATCGCGCAATACCGGAAATGTGGGCAAATAACGTTTTTGTCAGTTTGTACGACAATTCTTTCGGCGTAAATCTTATCGAAACCGTCGACGGCTATCAGCAGAATATGCGCTGCGCGAAGTACGCTTTGATGTTTATCGCGCTGACGTTCACAGTATTCTTTTTTGTTGAAATCTTTACCAAAAAAACGATACTGTTTTTTCAGTACGTCCTTGTCGGCATCGCCTTGATACTGTTTTACAGCCTGTTGCTTTCGTTCTCGGAGCAAATCGGTTTCGGCTGGGCGTACTTAACGGCGAGCGTCGCGACCGTTTTTATGATAACGGTCTACTTCTATTCGCTGATAAAACAAATACTCCCCACGCTCATTCTCGCGGGCGTTATGCTTACGCTGTACGCGTTCCTGTACGTAATTTTGCAGACGGAGGATTTTACCCTGCTTTTCGGCAGCGTATTTTTGTTCGCGATACTGGGCGCGGTGATGTTCGTGTCGAACAAAATCAATCCGGTAAAACAGGGGCCGGACGGCGCCGCCGGTATACAAAATCAACCTGAAAACACCAAAAAAAATCTCTTTACGAATTTAACCCAGGAGGAGGCGGTTATGGCAGGTAAGAATGTGGTTCTTTTCGGCCCGCCGGGCGCGGGCAAGGGCACTCAGGCGGCGAAGCTGCGGGAACTTTTAGCCGTTCCGCACATCTCCACCGGCGATATGTTCCGCGAGAACATCAAAAACGACACCGAACTCGGGCGCACAGCCAGGGAGTACTCGAACAAGGGCGAACTCGTCCCCGACTCGGTGACAATAGCGATGGTAAAGGACAGGCTGAGCCGCGCCGACGTGAAAGGCGGCTTCCTGCTCGACGGCTTCCCCCGCAGCGTCCCGCAGGCCGAGGCGCTCGACAAAATACTGGTTGAACTCGGCATCAAGCTCGGCCACGTGGTCAATATCGCCGTCGCCGACCAGGAGGTTAAGGACAGGTTAGCCAAGCGCGCCTCCATAGAGGGCCGCGCTGACGACGCCGACCCCAAGGTAATCGAAAACCGGCTGAACACCTACAAACAGCAGAGCGAACCCTGCCTCACCTACTACCGCCCGAAAAACATCGTGCGCGACGTGGACGGTATCGGGACAATAGACGATGTGTTCGGCAGGATACGGGCTATCTTTGCCGAATAAAGCGCGATTGACACTTGTCGGTACCGCTGTTCCGTATCAATACCGTATTGATACGGAACGGTACTAATCGATACCGTTATGAAAAAAGTCTTCCGTATAGCTCTTGCCGGCTACATGGGCGCGGGTAAGAGTACCTGCGCCCGTTCTTTCGCCTCCGAAAACACCCTGATAATAGACGCCGACGCCGAGGCCAAACGAATCATGGCGCACAGCCGCGCCATCCGGGAGGCGTTGCGGGCGGCCTTTGGGGAAACAGTGGTTGGCGCCGATGGCCGGATACGCTCCGACGCGCTCGGACACGCGGCCTTCGAGTCGGTCGACACCCTCCTGACGCTCAACGCCATAACGCACCCGCCGCTCGTAGAACACCTTGGCGCCGTCGTCTCCGGCTGCCAAAAACCGCTCTGCGTCCTCGACGCCGCCCTCATCCCGCTTTTGGGAATCGAGCCCTGGTTCGACCTGCGCGTCTGGGTAGACGCCCCCTTCGAGACGCGGCTCGCACGGCTTGCGGCGAAGAGGCCGGACATGGGAGAGGCGGAACTGGCCGGGCGGATGCGGATGCAGGAAGCCGTCATGCCTGCGCCAAAGGGCGGGGGCTGGGCGACGGTTGGGGACGGGGAGTGCCGGGGGTATGTTGTCGAGGCGTTGAATAGGTTTTGGGGGCCGAGCCTGTATAATTTCATAACTGCTTTGTAATGGGGCTGTGATTTTTGACGGAACGGTCATCAACTCAGTCCCCCGTCGTCATCGTCGTCGTCCTCCCGCTCCGCCTCCTGGTCCTCCCGGATTCTTTCGAGCATCGCTTTTCGGCTGACCTCCGGGGCGACCCTCATTTGGGCGGCGTATGCTTTCCTGTACGTATCGACGTCCATGAATCCGCAACGCGCCGCTATTTCCTCTATGGTTATTTCCGGTTCCCGCATCAGTTTTTGCGAATATTTCAGGCGTTTGTATGTCAACTGCTGCTCGAAGGTGCACCCGAGGTCGCTCATCAGCGCCGTCACTATTTTTTCCGCGGGGATATTTACCGATTTTGAGATGTCGCTGATTCTAAGGCCGGCGTTTGACAACTGTTTCTCAATTTGCTCCACGACCGACTCCGTGAGCGGCGAAACGCTCTTTGTCTCCGCTTTCAGGTCTTTGCTCTCCTGGCGGTGGGAAAAGACTAAGTAGACGACGAATCCGATAATGGCGAAAGCGGAAATGAACAGGGCGAAGGCCAGCACGTATTTAAGCGCCGGCGCCGCGTCGTTTATCCGAGCGGTTCCCCAGCGGCTTGGGCTGTAGCGCGTGAAGCGCTCCGCGCCGGCCCACGAGTAAAAAGTCTCTTCCTGGCCGTCAGCGTCCATTACCGAGACGTCAAACCCGATTTTGGGAGGCGGGAAGTCTAAATCCGACAGGAGGGAGAACGGAATCGCCGCTTCCACGACGTACCCGTCGGAATTGACGGACGCTTTCCACTCCGCCTCGTCTTTCAACAGCCGCGTGACGCTGTCGGACCGGACGTATTTGCCGTCTGTGAACTCGCCGACAAAGAAGACGCTTCTACCGCGCGGGCTGAAGCGCAGGCTTCTATGGTTGATGCCGGGGAAGACGGCGCGGTCGCGACGTATGTCCAAGTGCAACTCCACGAAGTCGCCGCTGTTTACGGAGTTATCCCGCACCAAAGCGATAAAGTAGAGCCTGGCGCCTGTCCAAAGCAGTTTGAAAGTCGTCTCCGTATTGCCGCCCACGATGCCCGCGCCCTCAATGCCGCTCCATTTTGACGTATCGCAGTCGATTTTGAAGTCGTCGGCCGCGGTCGTCAACTGCTTGACGCGGTAAGGACGCAGCTGTGCCGGTTGCTTGCCGCGCAATAGCGCCCACCTGTGCGGCGTCGGCGGTGAGGCGACGGTTAGTGAGTCGCCGCGATAGAGGATGTAGCCGAACTGCAGGTGGGTCTGGTCCTGGTCGGGGACGCCGGCGCAGTTCCACATTGCCCTGTACGGCGGAGATGAGAGGAGGGCGAGGGTGTCTATTTGGTCCCGTGAGTGTCGGACGAAGAGCAGCGCTGAGTCTACTGGCAGCATGGGTTCTATCTCGTAGGTAACCGGGCAGCCGCTTATGACGGTGCGCGGCGGCGGGGATACGACCCTGGCGCTGTCGGCGGTAATCGCCTTGAGGCGCGGGGGCTGTTCGGGCGTCAGTGTTGACCGTGCCGTATCGCCGCCGGGTCTTAGGATGATTAGCTCGCGGTTGAGTGCCGGCGCCGGTGTCGGCGCCGCGGTTTGGGCAACGGCGCCGTTTATAACGGAAAAGCAGACAGCGAAGAGCGCACCGATAACGCCGTGAAGTATTGTACTGTTGATAAGTGACGGCATGAGTGATTTTTTTGTAGTTTTCATGGTATTGATAAATATAAATGATGCCGATGAGGAGGTGTTAATATCAAAATCAAAAACATTAACCCTCCGGTTCGGCGCAAGCTATTATATTTAGCGTATTAGGAAGCAGCAATGTGTGGAAAAGTCAACCACAAAATATTTATTGACTTGTATCTATTGAAAAACCAAATTTAGTTGTCGGTGGTATAAATTATATCCAAAAATAACGGAGGCTGTTAACTATGAAAAAATATACCCCCTTTGCGCTCACCCTGTTCGCGCTGCCAATGTGCGTGTCCGCGTTCTTCGTTAAGTATCAAAACCGGCAACGGTATCGCATCCTGTTTGGCGCCGCTCTGCTCGTGTGCGCGTCTGTGTTCATCGGCTGCGGTAAACAGGACAAGCCGCCAGCCGTTGCCGATACCGGCAAAATCAGCGTGGTGACGACCATCTTCCCGCCCTACGACTTCACCCGCGCCGTCACCGGCGGCAAAGCGGAAATCACAATGCTCCTCCCGCCGGCCTCGGAATCGCACTCGTTCGAGCCGCGCCCGCAGGACATCGTCAAAATCCAAAAGAGCGACGTGTTCATCTACACGGGCGGCGAGTCCGACGAGTGGGTGAAAGAAATCCTCAAATCGATAGACGCGCCCAAGTTGAAAGTCGTAACACTGATGGAGTGCGTGGAAACCGTTGAGGAGGATATCGTAGAGGGTATGCAAAAAGAGGAGGAAGACGGTAATGAGGGCGGCAAAGGCGAAGAGGGGCCTGAATACGACGAGCACGTTTGGACGTCGCCGCGCAACGCGAAGCTGATAACGCGGAAGATTTCCGAAACGCTCCGCGAAGTTGACTCCGCCAATGCCGACGCCTATCGGAAAAATACCGAGGCGTACCTGTCACAACTCGACGAACTTGACGCGAAGTTTAAGGGCGTGGTAGACGGCGCCGCCCGCAAAACTATCGTCTTCGGCGACCGCTTCCCGTTCCGCTATTTCGCGGACGCCTACGGGCTGAAGTATTTCGCGGCGTTCCCCGGATGCGCGACGGAGACGGAAGCGAGCGCGAAAACGGTCGCGTTTCTGATTGACAAGATGAAAAAAGAGACGATTCCCGTCGTCTTCCACATTGAGCTTTCCAATGAGAAAATGGCGCAAACGATAGGCGAGGCGACGGGCGCGAAAGCGCGTCTGCTCCACGCTTGCCACAACGTCACGAAGGCGGATTTTGAGGCCGGCAAGACCTACGTGGACTTTATGACCGCCAACGTGGAAACGCTGCGGGAGGCTTTGAAATAGCCATGGCCCTTATCGCCTGTCAGGACGCCTCTTTTGCCTACGACGGCGTAACCGCCGTCAGCGGGCTCAACTTCGCCGTGGGCGCCGGGGATTATTTGTGCGTCGTCGGGGAGAACGGCACCGGCAAGAGCACGCTCGTAAAGGGCCTGCTCGGACTGTTGTCCCCGTGCGGCGGCGGCGTCGTGACGGGCGACGGGCTTAAACGGAACGAGATAGGTTATTTGCCGCAACAGACCGCGGTTCAGAAGGACTTCCCCGCGGGCGTCTACGAGGTCGTGCTGTCCGGCCGGCTCGCCTCGCGGGGGGTCCTGCCTTTCTACTCGCGGGCGGATAAGGCGGCCGCCGACGAGAATCTCCGCCGACTGAATATTGAATCGCTGCGAGACCGCTGTTACCGCGAACTGTCGGGCGGACAGCAGCAACGCGCGCTTTTGGCGCGAGCTCTGTGCGCCACGAAAAAGCTGTTGCTGTTAGACGAACCGGTAGCCGGTCTTGACCCCATCGCCACGCAGGAGCTCTACCGCCTTATCGAGTCCGTCAACAAAAGCGGGCTGACGGTGATTATGGTGTCCCACGACATCCGCGGCGCCGTAACGTACGCGAGCCGTATTCTGCATCTGAATAAGGCGCAGGTGTTCTTCGGCCCGACGGAGGAGTATTTGAACTCCGATGTCGGCAAATCTTTTGTAGGGGGCAAACGCGATGGTAATTGACACTCTGCAAGAGATGTTCTCATACGCGTTCCTCGTTCGCGCCGTGGTCGTCGGCCTGCTTGTCTCGCTATGCGCCGCGCTGCTCGGCGTCAGCCTCGTGCTGAAACGCTATTCGATGATAGGAGACGGTCTCTCCCACGTCGGATTCGGCGCGCTCGCGATTGCCACCGCCATGCACACCGCGCCGCTCGCGGTGTCGATTCCCATTGTCGTATCGGCGGCGTTCCTGCTTCTGCGCATAAGCGAGAACAGTAAAATAAAAGGCGACGCCGCCATCGCGCTTATCTCAACGAGTTCGCTTGCCGTCGGCGTGTTGGTCGTGTCGCTCACCACGGGAATGAATACGGATGTGTGCAACTATATGTTCGGCAGCATTTTGGTAATGAGCAAGAGCGACGTGACGTTATCAATAATCCTCGCCGCCGTTGTGTTGACGATGTTCGTCGTTTTCTACAACAAGATATTCGCCGTGACGTTCGATGAAAATTTCGCCAGGGCCACCGGCGTAAAGACGGGTCTTTACAATATGATGATTGCCTTTCTCACCGCGATTACCATCGTGCTTGGAATGAGGATGATGGGCGCGCTGCTGATTTCGAGTTTGATTATCTTTCCGGCGCTTACGTCAATGCGGCTATGCAAGAGATTTATAAGCGTAACGGTATGCTCGGCGATAGTATCGGTAGCCTGTTTTTTCACGGGTGTTATAATATCATACGTCAAAGCGACGCCGACGGGGGCGAGCGTGGTGATTGTGAATATTGTCGCTTTTTTGGCCTTTTGGCTGGTGAGCGCAGTTAGGGGAAGCGTTCTTAAAAGGAGGACTCGGTGATTAAAAGAAATATTATGATGATAGCGTTATCTGTAATGTCCGCGATATTCGCGTTTGTCAACTGTTCCAAAAGCAATTCCGAGCGACTGTCGGCGCGGGAATCGGCGTTGCTGTCGGAGATAGAGTCTGCGCCGCAATCAACGCAAGAATCGCCGCCGCGGTCATTGACACAGGTATCCGTTACGCCGGAATCAACGCAGGAATCAATACCGGCCGAACAACCGACCGCGAAGAAAAAATCCGCTCAAACAGGCGGTGGCGTTGTTGAAATCAAAGAGAAAATGTTCATCGCCCAAACCAACGATATCTATATCAACAAGGACGATTACATAGGCAAAACGATAAAGTACGAGGGTATTTTCGACACATCGACCTGGAGGGGAAACGGCAAAACCTACCGCTACGTAATCCGCTTCGGCCCCGGCTGCTGCCCCGGCGACGCCGCCGCGGCCGGTTTCGAGGTGATTTGGGACAGGGCCTACCCCAAGAAAAACGACTGGGTGGAGGCCGCGGGCGTCCTTGAGGAGTATGACGACGACGGAATACCCAGCCTCCGCCTCGCCCTGACGTCGCTCACGGTATCGGCCAAACGCGGGAAGGAAAGGGTGACGCAGTAATCATTAGCACGGGTATGGGAAATATCGCGGTAAAAATTCATAAAAAATCCCCCCGTCCGCCCAAACCCATAATTTATATTGATACGATACAATGATACCCTGTTCAAAATCAAATATAGTAATCACCGTTCCCGATGGCCTGTGCCCGTTCCTAAAGAGTGAGGTAGAGTGCCTGGGTTTGCCCGTAACCTCCGTAACGCCCACGAGTCTTTCAACCGAAGGCACGTCCGCAGAGACGATGCTGCTAAACTTGCACCTCCGCACCGGCCACCACGTACTCTTTCAGATTGCCGCTTTCCGTTGCCGCGACGCCGACGAGCTCTACAGGGAGCTCTCCAAGATACTGTGGGAGACGATAATCCCGTCGGACGAGTATCTCACTGTGGTCTCGAATGTCCGCAACCCGACCATACGCGACGCCCGTTTTGCCAACGTGCGCTGCAAGGACGCGATAGTTGACCGCATCCAGGCGCGTAAAGGACGCCGCCCCGACTCCGGCCCGGAACAGACGGGGGCGGTCATCAGCCTTTATTGGCGCGACGAGCGCTGCGCCGTCTACCTGGATACTTCCGGGGAGCCGCTGTCGAGGCGCGGTTACCGCCGCATCCCCTTAGGCGCCCCTATGCAAGAGACGCTTGCCGCCGGAGTTGTCATGGCCTCGGGACTGAAAGCCGGCGACAGTTTTGTCAACCCCATGTGCGGCAGCGGGACAATGGCCATAGAAGCCGCGCTGTCGCTCAGCGGCAGGGTGCCCGGCCTGACACGGCAAAACTTCGGATTCATGCATCTGTTAGGATTCGACATGAGAGCGTGGGAGGAGATGAAGGCCGCGGCGAAAGACAGGGTGCTGAAAACAATAAAGTCGCAAATCATCGCCACGGATAACAACCAAAAAGCGATAGAAGCCGCCCGCAAAAACGCCGCGACGGCGGGGGTGGAGCGGCTGATACGCTTTGAGGTATGCGACTACGCCGACACGCCTGTTCCGCCGCCCCCCGGCGCGGTGATACTGAACCCCGCCTACGGGGTTAGACTGGGGGATGACAAGGAACTCACAGAGACCTACCGCGGCATCGGCACGTTCTTCAAACAAAAGTGCAAGGGCTACCGTGGCGGCGTCTTCACGGCTAACACGGGTTTGGCGGGGCAGGTCGGCCTGAAAGCCAAAAGGAAGATACCGTTTGTCAACGGGAAGATAGAGTGCCGGCTTTATGTTTATGACCTGTATTGATGGGAAGGTTTATGACGGTCACGCCATAAACCGGAAAGCGCTTGCGAAAAATTATTCTACCGACGATTATCTATTACGGGCGGTTGATTGGGATAACCTCCTTTGACGCCAGCATCTTCTTGAGCTTCAGCGCCGACTCCTCCGAAAAACCGCGTACGCCCGCAATCACCCCAACATCCGCCTCCGCCAGCCGCCTCATTGACCCGAACCGCTCCAGCAGCAGCCGCGCCCTCACCTTCCCGATACCGGGCAGGTTTTCCAGCGCGGAGCGGGTGAACTGCTTGCCGCGAACGCCGCGGTGGTATGTAATCGCGTACCGGTGCACCTCGTCGCGAATCCGCTCGACCAGCCGCCGCGCCGGATGCGATTCCGGCAAAGAGAGCGGTTCCGCCAGGCACGGGGAGAAGAGTATCTCCTCCTTCTTGGCTAATGACGCGATGAGCGGCGGATTCTCAAAATCCTTAAGCGCCTCCATAGCCGCGCGCAGCTGCCCCTTGCCGCCGTCTATAAGCAACAGGTCGGGAAAGGCGCCGCCCTCGTCCCGCAACCGCCGCAGCCGCCGCGAAACGGCCTCCATCATCATCGCGAAGTCGTTCTGCCCCTCAACCGTTTTTATTTTGTACCTGCGATAGGCGGACTTGTTGGGAAGCCCGCCCTTAAACTGCGCCATCCCGGCGACGGCGTAAGACTCGCCGAGGTTAGAGATGTCGAAGGCCTCTATGACGACCGGAGCGCGGGGCAGGGCAAGCGCTTTTTGCAAATCTTCGACGTCGCGAGACGCGTTTGGCGGAGCTTTTTGCAGCAGGTACGCGTGAGCGTTCTTTTCCGCCATCGATATCAACAGCTTCTTAGCGCCTTTTCGCGGGATGATTACTTGAACCTGTGATTTTTGCGTATGTTTCCTCACGTGTTCGCGTTCCGGTTGATTCGCACTATCGATACCGCCGCTGTCATATTCCCGTATGTCAAACCATTCTTGCAGCACCGCCTGTGAAAAACCCGCGCCGTCCGGCACGATAATCTCCTCCGGTATCTCCATATCCTCCAACGTATAAAACTGCGTGACGATGCCGTCGTTCCCCTCCGACGAAAATTCCCATTTGTCACGCTTAAATAAAAAGTTACGCGCCGCCATGAGCAACCCGTCCCTAAAGTGCAGTACGGCCATCGATATATCCCTGTCGCCGTGCGCTATGCCGAATACGTCGCAGTTCGCGTCTGTCAACGTTAAATCAACCCGCTGCGGCCGCGAAGCCTCCCCTATCAGCCTGATTTGGTCGCGCAGCCGCGCAGCCTCCTCAAATCGTAACTCCGACGACGCCAGCCCCATCCGTTCCTCAAGCTCCTTAGCCAGGTCTTTGCGCCTCCCCTTGAGAAAATTTTCCAAATCGCCCACGTTGCGCCGGTAGTCGTCGGCGCCCGTCTTACCGGCGCAGGGGGCGCCGCAGCGTTTCATCGAGTAGTTGATGCAGGGGCGGATTGCCTTTTTTAACGGGAGGTTCTTGTTGCAGTTGCGCAACAGGAATATGCGCTTCGCGAAATCCGCCACGCGCCGCATCGTAGTCACGTCTGTGTAGGGGCCGTAGTATTTAGCGCCGTCACGCTCCACGCGGCGCACTACGAGCAATCGCGGGAACGGTTCGTCGACAGTTACTTTCAGGTACGGATAATGCTTGTCGTCCCGCAGTTCAATGTTGTACTTGGGCTTGTGTTTGCGGATAAGGTTGGCCTCAAGTATCAGCGCCTCGGCCTCGGTGTCGGTGACTATCAGGTCGATGCGCTCCAGGAGGCGCAGCATACCGGGAATTTGGGCGCGGTTCTCGTGGTCGCTCAAAAAGTAGGAACGGACGCGGGAGCGAAGATTGACGGCTTTGCCTACGTAGAGCAAATTGCCGGCGGCGTCTTTCATCAGGTAGACGCCGGGAGTCTCCGGGAAGCGGGAGGTATCGGCTAACAGTGTTTGTCGGTCGCTCATGTCGCCGTCTCTTTATCCGTAATCCCATTAATCATTATAATCCCGCAAATTCTAATCAGTCTCTACGACAAATACATATCAGATACCCTATGTACCTCAAGCAGTCCATCCTGTAGAAGAGATTGATTTCGTTGTTCATTGCCGCCTTTATCGCGTCGGAACCGAAGTAACCGGCGGTGTCCGTCGTTCTCTTTACGATGTGCCCGTAGAAGTTGTCCCAGTTGCTCGGCGGGGAGAGGCATATAAATTGTAACTCAACGCCCGCGTCCCTCACCAGTACACGGTACGCATCCTCCGAGAGTGTTTGCCTTTCCGAATCTCCGTACATCTGACTCACGGAGGAAGGAACCTGTTTCGTTGTATAAATTATATCCGCGAAGGCTACAACCGCCCTGGGCAACAACCACCGCGCTATCGCGTCGAAAAACGGCTTCCTCGTCGCCGGCCTCAGGAAACCGCCCTCCGCGATAACCAGGTCAAACGGATCGTCGGCATAGCCGGCCTCAAACGGGTTCCGGGCGTCGACCGTCACTAAGTGGCTCACCCCGCTGCGCTCGCACAAATCCCTCGCTTCCTCGGCAAGCCCGAGGCGCGTATCCGCGGCGACCACCCTGCAACGGAACTCCCTGGCGGCCACAACCGCCCCCGCGCCGCCGCCGCAACCCAAAATCAATATCCGGCTCGACGGGCTGACTGCGCCGAAACGGGCGGCGGCAACCACGAACTCCCTTCCGGCGGGAGAGAGGAAATTATAGTTGGAATCGGTTATCATATACGCCCCCGGCTACCTTATCTTCAAAAACAGCGCCAACCCCACTATCAACAACACTACCGACGTGATGTGAAAACGCCAGGTTATCTTTGACTTTATGTGGAACTCGCTCGCGTACTTTCCGGCGGCCCTCATGCCGTACTGGAAGTGGTGATGGATGGGGGCGCAACGGAATATCCGCTTCTTCGTCAGCTTAAAGTACCCCATCTGCATGAATACGGAAACGAACTCCAACAAAAAGATGAAAGCCACTATGGGCAGATAGAACTCCGACTTGGAAAATATGAACAGGATGCCGATAAACCCGCCGAGACCCACGGAACCGCTGTCGCCCATTATGACGGTGGAGGGCGGCGAGTTGTACCACAGGTAGGCCAACAACGTACCTATCACCGCGCCTATGAGCGGGAGTATCTCCTGTAGGCCCGGAATGTGGGGAATCAACAGGTAGCTGCTCCATATATTGTAGCTTGATACGTAGGAGATAATACCGAGGAACGCCAGGCAACAGATAGCGGGCACCGTGGCAAGCGTGTCGAAACCGTCGGTGAAGTTTACCCCGTTGGCCATCACCGCTATGGTCAGTGTCATGAATGGAATGAAGAGCCAAACCGGCAGCGACGGGTAGAACCTGTCCACACTCAAGAGCGGGATGTTTATGCTCTTGTTGATGTTCGGTATGTACTTGTAGGCAAGCAGCGCCACGACGAAAGAGATAATGAGATAGAGCGTGAGGCGCAAGCCGGAGGAGATGCCGTCGGCCTTGTACTGGTAGTCTTGTTTGGAGGCCTCCCCGCGGGCGATTTTACGCTGGTTTATGACCTTTGCCACGTCGTCGACCGCGCCTATGACGCTGAAGAAGCAGTATATGATGAGCGCGCTGACCACGTATGGGTTGACGCGCACGGCGATAAGCGTGGTGGCGATGACAATGAAGAAGAAGAGCACCCCCGCCGGCATGACCGGCCCGGGCTGCGCCGTACCGCCCTTCTCAAACTCCGAGGATATGTTCAGTCCCCGCAAAAACCTTATGTAGGGCGGAAATAGCAACATCGCCAGGGCGAACGAAAAAACCGTCGCGACACTCGTAGCGAAGATACGCCCGTAGAACAGGTAGACTCCTGTGGTCTGGTAAAGATAGTCGAGAAACATGACGGGCTGGGTATCCTGTCCGTTTTGGGGTTAAGGGTCGGTGTTTTATTTAAATTAATATGTACCGGCGCCCAAATCAAAATATTTTTACGTGCCTGTTGACATCCGGGTTCACCATGTACCATATTATAAGTGACAGCGCCTATCGGGGCCGGTTTGACCGCTTCCGGGTAAACAAAAACGGGCGGCTCCGTTGCCGGCTCCACGGTTATCATAATTGGGAGGCAAAATGACACTGGAAGAGCAAAACGCGGTTCTGTCGGCGGAATATGCGGAGGCTAACCGCTATATGGACAACGCGAAGGAAACGTTGAAAAAGACAGAGAAGCGGGACGACGGGTATTACAGGGACGCAAAGTACGTGCGTTCCGCCTGCGGAATCGCGTATTTAGGCGTCTTGGTTGCCGTTGAGGTGTGGCTCGCCCTCAAAGGAGTGTCGGCATCCGGCAAGAAGAAGAAGTCGATAGATTACTATACTTTCAACGTCGCCCAATTAGACAAAAAAATGCTGGATTACTTAAACACCGCGTACAATGTTTTGCACTTGGATGGCTATTACCGCGGGGAAACAAGAGTAAAGGCGATTGAAGTGGGTTTTGACGCCGCCTACGATATCATCGACAAAATCAAGCCCGAAAACCCGGTCATTGTCCCGGAGACGCGGGGCGGCAAGGCCAAGAGGGCGTGGAATACCATGCTTATTTCGGCGGCAACAATGTTTATGCGGAACAGGTTCTGATTTTACGAATATTTTTTTGGGAGAGGGGCGGTCTACGGTGTTGATTACGTTGATGATTGTTGCGGCGGTGATTCTCTGCGCGGCATGGGTAAACAACCGGCGCCGCGACATCATTGCTATGTCCGTCCGGTGCTTTAGATTGACAAACTGCGTATATAATGATATGCTAAATTTTATTATTTGTCAAGTAAACCTCGTAGTAACTCCGTATAAACCAATAGGTTACCCCCCCCCCCCCCCCACAGAATCGCTTTAAACGCGGTTTTAATAGCCGCAGAAGCCCGTTTAACGACAAAATACCCTTTTTGCACCCCCCAGCGACAAACGCCCTTAAATCGCGTTTTTGCCCCGTTTCCGGCCATGCCCCAAAAAGGAGTTTTTAGATGAAAAGACGAATGTTTTATCGCAACACACTGGATTGGCTTACGCCGAGATACACAAGTTCGGCAAGTTCAATATATGGCCTCGCAATGACCGTCATTGCGAGCGCAGCGAAGCAATCCAGAAAATTGTCATACAAAATACAACGTTTTTTTCTCATTATCACCCTATTCGCCGGCTTGTCCGCCGCCGGTGTGAAGTACGTTGCTGTCGTTGAGAGCGATGTTGACGAATCATCCGGCGCGTCCGAAAAGATAAGCCGGGCGGACGTCAGGTTGGTAACGGCGGAACTCCGCCGGGAGGCCGTCAAAAACCTGCCTCCAAAGAAGTATAGCATCATGACCACAGAGACCGTCATAGCCCAGGGTTCGGCCGTCCTGTCGGAGTGCCACGAAGAAAACTGCGTAATCTCCCTCGGAAGCACCATCGGGGCGGACTACATAGTGCGCGGCACCGTGAGCAAGGTTGAATCTAAGTTCACCCTGCAGGTGGAGATGTACGAGACCGAAGACGGGACATTGGTGGCCTCGTGCGACCCCGTCCGCTCCGAGAGCATAGGTGAACTTATAGAGAAAGCGGCGGAGGCCTGCGCGAATATGTTTAAGACGTGGGTGGCCGCGCAAAAAGTTACGGTTGACCCAGACTCGAAGAGGGCAAGCAAGTTTAGCGTTGGCGCGGGCGCGCTGTTCGCCTCCGACTTCGGCGGTGGCTTAAAGTATGACAGGGGGCAAATCGGTATGCCGTTCTACGGCGGCGGCGCGTCCCTGACTTTCGACGCCACCTACGCCGCCATATCCATAGCCTACATACAGGGCGGCGGGAAGTGGAAAGGCCCAAGTAGCGTCTCTCCCGACACCCTGCCGGCCACGCCGCGCTCGTCGCTGAACATCGGGGTTTACGCGAAATACCCGAACATTGAGATTGGTAGAAACATTAACATATACCCGATTCTGTCTATTGATTACGACATTGCCGTTTCCGGCAAGTTAGAATACGCCGACGGCAGCAAATATGTCTTCGACGACAGGAATGACTACGCCGCAAACACGCTCAGCGCGCTGTGGGTGAAAGCGGGAGGCGGGGCGGACTGTTATGTGACCGCAAGCGCATACATCCGGGGGGAACTGCTTTACGGCGCGAGGATGTCCAGCGCGTATGAAAAAGGCGTTGTGGAAAAATACAAAGCCGAAAACACGAGGCTGGGGCACGGGTTGACGGCTAAGGTCGGGGCGGGGTTTAGGCTGTAGGGGTACAAAACAATGTTTCGTAGGGGGCGATGTCCACATCGCCCCGCGTTTGATGGCGCGAAAAAAACGTTAGATCGTTATACCGTAGGGGCGAAAAAATTTTCGCCCCTACAAATTGAAATGTTGAAATATTGGATTGGAACGCGATTTTTGTTGTTGGCGTTGTATGGGCGTTGCGTGCAACGCCCGTTTGTTGAAATGAAACGTTGATTTTAACCTAACGAATAACAATAAAGGAGACCTGACATGAAGAACCCAATTCTGTACACGATAACAGCCGCAGCGCTCGCTGCAGTTGCCGCTATTGCCATTGTCGGATGCGACGGGGACTTTGGGGAAAGAAGCGAGAATATGGACTACTTTCTTGATAAGTTCAGCGGGAAATCCAACAGATACACGATAACGTTCAACGCCAACGGCGCGAGTAAAGGGTCGCCGCCCCAGCCGATAGACGTAATCAAGGATTCCACAACAAATCTGCCCAGCAACACTGGCGGCTTGTCAAAAACAGGTTTTTACTTTGGAGGATGGAGCGAGGATTCATTAGGTAAATATGGGAATCATGTAACCGGTGGTCAGTACACGCCGAAGTCAAACGTTATGCTGTACGCCATATGGTTAAGCGAAGACGGGGTCAGGAGGATAGTAACCGTTGTAAGCGTCGGCGCGGGTTCCTCCGGTAGCGGGGAATACGAGAGCGACACGACAGTCAGGATAGACGCGGGTACCGCGCCGGAAGGCCAGCAATTCCAAAACTGGAAGTCGGCCCCCAGCGTAACGTTTGCCAACTCAAACAGCCCGACGACCACGTTTACCATGCCGAGGGAGAATGTAACTGTAAAAGCAAATTTCGGCGCGGTAACAGAGGGCAAATACGCGGTTACG
>JAITCM010000099.1 GCA_031283085.1 Chitinispirillales bacterium
TCGCTCAATCTCATACTGATTCTCGCCGGATAATCTCCGCGTCCCGCGGCCCCGCCACATCCGCGGCCGCCGTCCGCCTGCCGGCGTTAATTCTCGTTCATGGCGGCAAATATTCATACTTATTTACTGTTATTTATAATTATTAGCCTGTTTTTATTAATACTTATTTACTATGCTTATATAATAAAAAAGTGAGTATCCGCCGTTTTGTGCGGGTAACTCCCACGTGAAGACCCAAGGACGCGCCAAATTTTCTCAATCCGCCTGCCATCTTTCTCAAAATAACAAGGTTTGGCTCTTCAGGAATTATGGTGGGAAAGGGCATTTTTATTGTTGGCAAAGAATGGCTCGGCTTGCGCGCCCCACCGGCGGTTATACCGCCGAGCCTGGGGCGCTATTGCAAAAGCCGCCGGTGAGGTTTTGCTTTTGACGTTAGCGTATCGTTTTTAGGACGCACCCCGTTAGGGGTGCGCCGCTCGGTAGAAAACGGAACCCCCCAAGATTAACCCGCACCCCACCGGCGGTTTCACCGCCGAGCCTGGGTGCGGGAAATGATGGTGGGGCATACGTTCTACCGAGCGATGCACCCCTAACGGGGTGCAAAAAACCAAAATCAGCAATAGAGACGCCCTATTAGCGGCGTCAAAACGCTGATAATTAGCCATGAAAACCGCATCCAATAAGGATGCCATATTTGGTTCTTCCCACCATAATGTCGGAAGCGCCTGGATATTAAGGTAACGTTGAAGTCGAAAACGAGAATAGACATTGAAATGCAGCGAGAAAAAATTGTGTATTTGCGTGAGCGAGTATTATTTTATTGTTCAGGGATGGTCAGAGAGCAGATGATTTCGGGCGATAAATACGAAGATATTAAACGGGTCGTAAACATAACAATAGCGAACCACGTGGCGATACCGGAAGATATGGCGTATCACCACCGCTATACCTTATACGACCCCGAAACGCGCTCGGAGTTTACGGACTTGTTGGAGGTTCATGTAATCGAGTTGCCCAAGTTATCGCCGGAAGACGATGGTAGCGAATTATGGTGGTGGATGAAATTTTTAACCGTGAATACTAAGGAGGAATTGGCCATGATAGCCGTAAAAAGCCCTGTATTGGAATGTGCGGCCGCCCGCCTGATTGAAGTGTCGGAAGACACGCAAACCCGCTGCCGCCTTGAAAACCAACTGATTTACGAGTTGGACCAGCGGGACCGGATGAACGCGGCGAAGAAGGAAGGGAGGGAGGAAGGTATAGAAAAGGTAATATCACTCATTGAACAGGGCTTATCTTTGGACGAGGTCAAAGTGATATTGTCGAAAAAACAAGTGAAAGAGGGGAATAAACCATGATAACCGAAAAGTGCCGGATACAGGAAAAAAGCGCCGACCGCCCACCCGGAACTTACCCTTGAACAAGGCCGTATAGACAGAATCCCCGCCACCATACAAGCCTGACAGCGGCGCCAGACGCCAAACCCACCCCCGCCACACCCCCAAATATCCCCCAAAAACCGATTGGCACGAAATTTGCGGTATAAATAATTGATGGGTAGCCGGGTTAAGGGCGGGTAAGCGGCCTGAACCCAAAAATATTGCAATTTTTTGTTGAAAAATTACCCGATTAATTGTATATTATATAATGGTGTATGGGATAGATACCGGGTAAATGCCCAAAATCAGGCTAAAAACAAAGCGCCGACACCGGCAAAACGGCTGAACTAAGGCGGAAAATTACGCCGGGAGGCGGAAAAAAGTTCGCGGTTACGCCGGAAAACGGCAAAACCGCGCCTGACAGCAAAAAAAACTAAAGAAACAGGGCGGGTTTCACGATATATTAAGTTATGGCCGGACTGTAGAGGGCATTCTAAAGGAGATGAACGAATCGATAGGGGGTATATTTTGATACGTGTATCCATGGGCGGCCATATATGGAAAAAATAGCCATCGACATTACTGACACCGAAGATATTTGGGCGGTGCGCAAGATAGGGTTGGACGCACTGGATAAGGCGTTGGGAGAGGAAGACACAAAAAGGTTTTTGAGACTTTGGAGCGGTTACGGAACCGGACGTGATTGCGTGAAAGCGCGGCACGAGTTAAACAAAACAATAACGAACGAGGAAATAATGGCCGGAGCCTTGAAATTGCAGGAAGAAGGCGGCGACGCAAGCAAATAGACGCAAATTAGTATGAATAAGCACGAAAACGTAAGTTTATAGCGCATACTCTGTAACTGGGAATTGAAAAATAACAAACGGCGGACGGAACAGGCCCGCAAAGACCGGGGGAAAGGAGGGTTTGTACTGGATGGAAAAATGACGGCGGCTAAGCGCCGCTCCGCCGTACAGTGCCGGATTTTTTGTACTTTTGGGTGAAGTACGAATGTCGGAATCTCCACGGAAAGCGTATGGGTGACGCTGACCGTGGAATTGTATAGTTTTTACGTTCCTTTTTTCTAAACACTTTTGCCGTATACCCTTACAAAGGAGGGGATTATGAGTACGAGTACGAGTAAGAAGTCTGTCGGCGCGCGGGTGCGCGAACTTGCGCGGGGGCTCTTTACGTTTGAGTCTGGGTGGAAGATGGCTATGGTTGCGGTGGCTTTGGGAGGGGTGATTGGGATTGCGTATACGGACCTACCGACAAACGCCCCAACAGATCCATCTGGGCTGACATCGGGAACGATGTCGGCATCTTATACTGTGCAGAACATTGCCGAGCTCGAGGTGACACCGAAAAATCCTAAGGATACTGAACTCGGAAAAAATGTTACAGAAATCCTTAACGGAGCCGATTTTGGAAACTTGGGAATAATCCGTGTAAAAACTAATGCCACAGCTTGGGATGTCCAAATGACTGCGCTTGACAGTGGAAAATTGACTAAAGTCGGATCACCTGAAGATTATGATTATGACACGTTGAAAGACTGGATAACCGGCGTGTATGTGCAACCTTTAAATATCACAGCCACACCAAAAGGAAGTCAAAAACGTCTGTTGAAACCAAGTGATAAATTTGTATCCGGGAGCACTGATAGCTGTGTGTATCTAGATGTTTCGATAGGGGTGGCCAAAACAGGTGCAGCCTTAGGTGTGGGAACACAAAGTGTGTTGTATCCACTAATCAGTGGAACCAATACGTTTGCGACACCAATTAAGGTGGGGCGTACTCATTTGGAGAAACCGGTGAGCTTTGCCGATTCAATAGGACACCACTATGCCGTTAGCGGTAATATCACCGGAGACTTCGCGAGTGGAATAAGGAAGTCTGCGACTGGAAGAGCAACATGGTCAAATATAAGTAGTGATGGTTTCCCGACACCGCAAGATAACTATGTACCCGATGAGGAATACTTCTATGTGAATGTTGGAGGTATCCACCCTGACAGCGTTGGCGCAAATCCTAACGGTACCTATAAATCAACGTTCAAATTCGACCTGAAGGCAAACTTTTAGGTTTAAATCACCGGCACGGTACCTAACTTAACTAAAGAACCGTCAGCCGCCGGTAGTACGCAATTGGCACTGGTACGCAAGGGGCGATTCCATATCGCCCCATTTTCAGGTCAGTTCATTATCAACCTTTCCTGATTCTTTGATTCCTGATTCTTGATTCCAGAGTTCCAGTCAAAATAAAAAGAAGAAATGGAAACAGCAAAAAGATTTATAAAAAAAGGAGGCTATCTTTGGTCATACATAATATTTTTCGGTTGTGGTATCTATTGTTGTTAGCCGTTCCTACCGTCCAGGCGGCGTTTACCATTGAGCCGGCGTTGGTTTTATTTTTTGCGGACAGGGGTGAGAAGACGGCGTTTGTTGAGATTGTGCACACGGGCGGTGACCCGGCCGCGGTGCAATTTAGCGTGTTTGAGCGGATATTGGACAACGACGGGAAACTCGTCAAGGATGGGATGCCTAAAAGTTCTGACTTCATAGTGCATCCGGCGCAGGTTATCCTGTATCCAAAAGAACGCGCCACCGTCCAAATCCAGTACAGGGGCAAGGGCAGGGTGACAGCGGACAGGGCTTATGTGCTCTACTCGCAGGAGGTGCCTATAGACGTGGGGCGGGAGGATGACGGCGTCAATATGGCTGTGAGGGCGCTCACGAACTATCACACCGTCATCTCGCTGGACACCGGAAAACCCGGTAAGCTCGTGTTCGTCTCGTCTAATGTGGTAGGCGGCGGACGGATAGAGGTATTAGCGGAGAACAGGGGCGCCGGACGTGTGAGGATGGAACGGATAAATCTCGTTGTAGAGGGCAGGTTAATCAGGGAGATGACGGGCAATAGCAATTCGATAATGCCAGGTCAGCAGCGCCGCTTCACCTTCGTGTGGCCGAGGGCTGTTACGGCCAAGGAGGTGAGGTTTGTCTACTGATATGGGTGTATGACAGCCCCCGGCCTTGCGTTACACGGTTCAGAGTACGCTTTTTTTTGTTTAGCGATTTGGATTTTTCAGATTTGTGATGTATATTATATTCAAGAATATATATTTGAAATCTAAACCTGAAAAATTCACAGGAGAAGCGTTATGGCGGTAAAAACCGCGGGAACGGCGTCGGCTAAAAGAGAGGTACCGGTCAAAAAGGCCAAAAAGGCCGTATCCGTCCAAAAATCTAATTGTTTTTTGCGTTTTGTATCATCCGCGACAGTATGTTTATAGGGAGGTGCGGTTTGTCTATTGAACGGTCAGAATCCGCTTACGTTTCGCGTTATGTCCTTTGGGCATTTGCCGCCCTGCTGTTTTTCGTCGCCGCGGCGTACCCGCAGGCCGTCCCGTACATAGAGGACATTGTGGGCATGGATGGCATAGAAGCTTCCGTCGGCAAGAGGGTTGTGGCGGAGGATGATGACGGTGGATTGAGTTTGATAGGTACTTTCAAGCTCTTCAACCCCGACACCGTCCCGTTTTATCTGTGGGTATCGTTTGAGAACGGCGGCCGGCTGGCGCATTCGCGTCACCGGCGCGACTCTCCGGCGATACGTTTGGTTGACATGGAGCTTCGCTACCGTGACGCGTCGCAGCGCCCCATAGTGAAGGAGTTTCCCGACAACGCCGGCCCGCGTGTGAGGCCGCGTTTGGGTTGGGCTTCGTCGAGAAGCGTGAGCGGCGGCGCCGCCGGCCGGTTTGGGAGGAAGAAGGCGCATATAGAGCAATCCGCGGACGCGGCGTCGAGCGTCCGGCACCGCGGCATGGGCGCCGTCGAGATTGTCTTCTGGCAGGAGGACGCGCAGGCGTACTACGAGATGGAGCTATGGGGCGTCCTGTACGCGCCGGACGTGAGGAAGGCTGTGGTCGCGGGGAATTACGTGGAGAACATCAAGTTTGAGATAGAGGCCGTGAAGTGACGAATCTTTTTTAAGAGCGGGCATCCCCACTAAAAAAATACAAAAAACGTTTTTTTTGACACCTTTCCGCCGCGCAATGTATATTCATTAATTGTTGAACAATGCCGTTCATCGGGTAGCGCTTGGGCCGGTGCGGGAGGGTATCTATCCTTTCTAAACTGTATGGGCCGTATTGCACTTTGCGGGGGGGCGCGCGACCGGGTGGGCGTTTTTTTACGACCGGGAGAGGGGTATATGCAAGAGTTTCAAACGCGGCGGCGTTGCGGGCGCGAGGGGCGGGTGCGGATACCGTCGGGTTGCGCCATAACGGGGATAATAAGCAAGTCCGGCAGGCGTATGAGCGGCGAGCGCGTCATCCGTTCCATTTCCGTGATGCACGACCGCTCCAACGGGCTGGGCGGCGGCTTCGCGGCTTATGGGATTTACCCGGAGTACCGGGATTACTACGCTTTCCACATATTTTATGAGTCCTCGGCGGCAAAGAAGGAGTGCGAGGAGTTCTTAGAGCGCCATTTCGACATCATCAACCTGTCGAAAATCCCCACGCGGAAGGTCAAGGAAATCACCAACGAGCCGCTTATATGGCGCTACTTCCTCACCCCGCTGCCCACCAAGCTCGCCGACAGCCAGCTCGACGAGCGCGAGTTCGTTGTGAAGTGCGTTTTCCACATAAACGCCGGCGCGGATATGAAGGGCGCCTACGTCTTTTCATGCGGCAAGGATATGGGCGTGTTCAAGGCGGTGGGCTTCCCGGAGGACGTGGGGCGGTTTTACAAGCTGGAGGAGTACGAGGGGTACTGTTTCACGGCGCACGGGCGCTACCCCACAAACACGCCGGGCTGGTGGGGCGGCGCCCACCCGTTCGCGCTGCTCGACTACTCCGTGGTACACAACGGGGAAATATCCTCCTACGACGCCAACCGCCGCGCTATAGAGATGTACGGGTACAAGTGCTCTCTCCAGACCGACACCGAGGTTATTACATATATAATAGATTATCTGCACCGGAAGAAGCGGCTCACGCTTGATGAGATAGCGCTGGTGGTCGCCGCGCCGTTTTGGCAGACGATAGGGCGCATGGAGCAACGCGACCGGGAGACGCACGAGTACCTGCGCACTATTTTCTCGTCGCAGCTCATCACCGGCCCGTTCTCCATCCTTGTCGGGTTTGAGGGCGGGCTGATGGCCCTCAACGACCGCCTGAAGCTGCGCAGCATGGTTGTGGGCGAGCGGGCCGATATGGTGTACATCGCGAGCGAGGAGGCGGCCATTCGGATAATCGAGCCGAATCTTGACGCCCTGTGGGCTCCATTAGGCGGCCAGCCGGTTATCATTCGCGCAAACGGAGGCGAAGCGTAATGGCTATAAACTTTTTATACCCCGACTACGAGGTCGCGAGGAACTGCGACAGGTGCATAGTCTGCCGCGCCTGCGAGCGGCAGTGCGCCAACGAGGTGCACGAATACGTCGACACGCTCAACAAGATGGTCTGCGACGACGCGAAGTGCGTCAACTGCCACCGCTGCGTGTCGCTCTGCCCCACGCGAGCGCTCAAAATCGTGAAGAGCGGCAATACCTACAAAGAGAATATGAATTGGAGCGGCAAGACGATAAACGAGGTTTACCGGCAGGCCGGTTCGGGCGGCGTGTTACTCTCCAGTATGGGGAACCCGGAGGAGTATCCCATCTATTTTGACAAAATCCTGCTAAACGCCTCCCAGGTGACGAACCCGTCCATAGACCCGCTGCGCGAACCGATGGAGACGACTGTCTTTTTGGGCGCGAAGCCCCACAATATAGAGCGCGGCGAGGACGGGCGTATAAAAAATAATTTGCCGCCGCAGCTGAAACTCTCAATGCCCGTGATGTTCTCGGCGATGAGCTACGGTTCCATCAGCTACAACGCGCACGAGAGTTTGGCGCGGGCGGCGGAGGAGCTTGGTATTCTATACAACACCGGCGAGGGCGGCCTGCACGAGGATTTTTACCGCTACGGCAAGAACACGGTGGTACAGGTGGCGTCGGGGCGTTTCGGCGTCCACCCTCAGTATTTGAACAGCGGCGCGGCGGTGGAAATCAAGATGGGCCAGGGGGCAAAGCCCGGCATCGGCGGCCACCTGCCCGGCGCGAAGATAGTGGGCGACATATCAAGGACGCGGATGATACCGGAGGGAAGCGACGCCATCTCCCCCGCCCCGCACCACGACATCTATTCCATTGAAGACCTGCGCCAGTTAGTCTATTCCCTGAAAGAGGCGACGGACTACAAGAAGCCTGTGATAGTCAAGATAGCCGCCGTCCACAACGTGGCGGCAATCGCCAGCGGCATAGCCCGCAGCGGCGCGGACATAATCTCAATAGACGGTTTCCGCGGCGGCACCGGCGCCGCCCCCACGCGCATAAGGGACAACGTCGGCATCCCGATAGAGTTAGCGTTAGCCAGCGTCGACAGCCGTTTGCGGGAGGAAGGGATAAGGGACGACGTATCGATAATAGTAGGCGGCAGCATCCGCTCCAGCGCCGACATAGTAAGAGCCGTGGCCTTAGGCGCCGACTGCGTCTATGTTGCCACATCGGCATTACTGGCTCTCGGCTGCCATTTGTGCAGAAGCTGCCACGCCGGCAAGTGCAACTGGGGCATAGCCACGCAATCCCCGGAACTTGTAAAGCGTTTGAACCCTGATATAGGGTACAAACGCCTTGTCAACTTAATGACAGCGTGGCAGCATGAGATAAAAGAGATGATGGGCGGGATGGGAATCAACTCAATCGAGAGCCTGAAGGGAAACCGGTTGATGCTGCGGGGTGTGGGCCTAAACGAAAAGGAATTGTCTATATTGGGCATTAAGCACGCGGGGGAATGACAGGAAAACGTATGATAGTTGAATTAAAAATAAAAGATGAATTGAAATAATGACAGCGATAATAAACGTTGATTTTGATGTTGATATCAATCAATACACAAGGCAATAAAATTATGAAACGTGTTTACGTAAACGAAAAATGGTGTTTGGGCTGCCACCTCTGCGAATACTACTGCGCGTTCGCGGGGACAAACGAGACCGATATGGCCCGCGCGCTCAAGGCTACGATAAAGATCAACCCGAAGATTAAAATCGAGGAGAAAGACGGGGTGAGCTTCGCCGTCTCCTGCCGGCACTGCAAGGAGCCGCTGTGCGTTAAGGGTTGCATCACCGGCGCGCTGACCATATCGGCGGACGGCGTCATCACCATAAACCATGACCGCTGCGTGAGCTGCTTCACCTGCATCTTGAGCTGCCCTTACGGCGCGGTCTCCCCGTCGGAGGACGGCGCGGTGCAGAAGTGCGAGCTTTGCGTCAAGACGGCCAAGGGGCAGCCGGCCTGCGTGTCGGGGTGCCCCAACGGCGCTATCGTCTTTGAGGAGAGAGGGTGATAACATGAAATACGTCATAATAGGAAATTCCGCGGCCGGCATCGGCGCCATAGAGGGTATACGGCAGGTCGATAAGAGCGGTGATATCACCGTCGTCACCAACGAGCCGCACCATACTTACTCCCGCCCGCTCATATCATATCTGCTTCTGGGCAAGGTCACGGAAGAGAAGATGAAGTACCGCAACGACGGCTTCTACGCGGAAAACCGCGTCAATATGCTGCACGCCGTCGCCACTGGTATTGATACGGGCAAAAACCAGGTAATTCTGTCGGACGGCAACCGGATACCTTACAACAGACTGCTGGTCGCCGCGGGGTCGCAGCCTTTCGTGCCGCCGTTTGAGGGGCTTGATTCCGTTGCGGACAAGGTCACGTTCATGAGCCTCGACGACGCGCGGAAATTAGACGGCATGATTGCCGCAAACAAGCGCGTATTGATTATCGGCGCCGGGCTTATCGGCCTGAAATGCGCGGAAGGGATTTCAAGCAGGGTCGCTCATATCACGGTGCTTGACCTCGCTCCGAGAATTTTGTCCAGCATCCTCGACGACGACGGAGCGAAGGCGGTTCAGAACCATCTTGAAAGCAAGGGGATTGAATTCAAACTCTCCGTAAATACCAAAAAATTCGATTGTAACACCGCCGTTCTTGAAAGCGGCGAGAGAATTGATTTTGACATCCTCGTCCTTGCCGTCGGCGTGCGTCCCAACACGGCGCTTCTCAATGACATCGCTAAGGCAGAACGCGGTATTGTCGTCGATGAAAAATCCAAGACGACAGCGCCGGATATCTACGCCGCCGGCGACTGCACGCAGACGCTTGACGTGTCGAGCGGGCAGAACAGGATAATGGCGCTGCTGCCCAACGCCTATATGCAAGGCGAGTGCGCGGGAATCAACATGGCGGGCGGCGAGAAGGTATTCGACAGGGCCATCCCGATGAACGCTATCGGTTTCTTCGGATTGCACGTCGTCACGGCGGGAAATTATACGGGCGATGTATACTCCGGCGGCGGAAAAGGGGATTATAAGAAGTTGTTTTACGGCGATAATAAATTGAACGGCTACATTCTCATAGGCAATGTTGAGAAGGCGGGGATTTACACGAGCCTGATTCGTGAGCGCACGCCGCTCGACTCCATAGACTTCGCGCTTGTATGCGAAAAGCCGGGGCTTATGGCGTTCACGAAAGAGGAGAGAAAGATTAAACTGGGAGGCGGTGCGTCATGAGCGTATTGAATATATCGGCGCTGGAACTTGACTTTAAGGAGCTGAACAGGCGGGTGCGGGCGGCGAAAAGCGACGTGCGCATAGACGATTGCTACGGTCAGCGCTTTATCGGCAGCGCGCTTAACGGGCGGACGCTCACCATAAACGGAACGCCGGGCAACGCGCTTGGCGCCTACCTCGACGGCGGCGTGATTGACGTAAAAGGCAACGCTCAGGACGCCGCCGGCGACACGATGAACGACGGCAAAATCATCATCCGCGGCAACGCCGGCGACGCGCTTGGCTACGCTATGCGCGGCGGACGTATCTTTGTCCAGGGCAACGCCGGATACAGAACCGGCATACACATGAAAGAGTACAGGGACAAGAAACCGGTGATAGTCATAGGCGGCAGGGTCGGCAGCTTTTTGGGCGAGTACCTCGCCGGCGGGCTTATTGTGGTGCTCGGTATAAACTGCGGGACCGTGCCGGTCGGCAATTTCACCGGAACCGGTATGCACGGCGGGAAAATTTTTATCAGGACGGACAAAGAACCGTCGAACCTGCCGGAGCAGGTCGCGATAGATAAAGCTTCCGGCGGGGACTTGAAAGAAATAGAACCCGACGTCTCCGAGTTCGCCGGCCACTTCGGCATGAACGCCGCGTCACTTTTGAAAGACAGGTTCTACGTGCTGAGGCCCAACGCGAAAAATCCGTATAAGCAGTTGTATACGGCTAATTAGGCGGGAACGGTAATAAACGCTAAAATTACTGTATTTTTAACTTTAACGTAATCATTGTGTAATTAGTATATGACCATATTTTTAAAGGAATTTACAATGTCCCCTATACATACCGATGTTTGCCATTGCGCCACACGCGACTTGGCAGACTTATTAAAAAATCCGTCCCGGCCGCTTTCCCAAGAGGAAGAGGAACACTTCGATGAGTATATGTCCTTTAAAAACCACAGCAAATCGGCGGCGGATGTCAATTTGACCGATACAGTTAAGGAGGTGGTTTCCGATATTGATTACTATTTGGGGTTCAAGAGGGAAAAAGGGTAAATGAGTATAAACAGAAATTCTACGCATTGGATGCCCGACCTAAAAGAACTTGGTGATAGGTTTTATAACTTAAAGCTAAATTCTAAATATGTCAGGTATTGGAAAAATAACTATGGCGCGGTAAATAATATTTGCAACGCCATGACAGACAAATTAAGAAAAGAGATGTACCCAGGTTCTGTCACCCAAAAAGATTGTTTGTTGGATTGGCACAAAATATTTGCCGTTCATGTTTTGGCGTTTTTAACAAACAAGTTGTACTCAGACGGCGATACTACAACCGGAAGGAGCGTAACTGACCGTCTTGCGAATGAATACTATTGCCTTTTGCTGTTAAAAACCATCGCAAGGGCATGGCATAAAAGTAATGGAGCATATTGTGAACTTATAATCCCTGTCGATTATGAGCAATGCCTGATAAAAATATTTTATAAATACAGGCAATCAGGGCTGTTAAATGTAACGGATACTACTTTTACGTATGCGCTGGCCAGCATTGCTTATTTTTTAGAAAAATGTTTTTTGGTGCATGAAAGACCGTTAAAAAAAGACGCTTATCCGTGCACATAATATATATTGTATAAGTGAACTAAACGTAGCTACTCTCAATCAAGTTATATTGGGTCATAACTCAATATATATGGAGGGAAATAATGCCTTTATTTCATATTGATAAGAATAAATTAACGATAGCCAAACCTGTCAACTTCTCTAAAGAAAAAGAAATCCAAACATTAATTGAAAACAACCTGGACGTTGTATTCAACTGTAAATTTATTGAGTCAGAGTTTTCTACAGGTCCTGAACATGCCGGTAGAATAGATACATTGGCGTTGTCGGAAGATAATAATCCGGTTATTATTGAGTATAAAAAAATTGCTTCATCCGAACCGTTAAACCAAAGTTTATACTACTTGTCGTGGATTAAAGACCATAAGGGGGATTTTCAAGTAGCTGTAAATAAACGACTGGGGGAAAATATTGAAATCGACTGGGATGATATTCGAGTAATATGTATTGCTCCTGAATATAAAAAATTCGATCTTCATGCTGTCAGAATGATGGGGGCAAATATAGAATTATGGCAATATAGATATTATGCTACAAATACATTGTATCTTGAGGAGATATTTAAGAAATCGTCGGCTTTGATGCCGCCAATGATAGAGGAATCCGATAAAAAAAATCCTGTTATGGTTGAGGCTGGTAGAAAGGCAGCGCAGACAAGAAAAACGGCGTCGTATACGCTTGATGAGCATTCAAACCGTTGTGATGAAAATATACAAAAAATATTACAAGATTTACGAGATTTTATTATAGGTATAGATGACTCTATTGAAGAAACTCCAAAGAAATATTACAAAGCGTATAAGGTTTCACAAAATTTTGTTTGTGTAGAGACAAAAAAAGAAAAAATCTTGTTATTCTTAAAACTGGACCCAAAAGAAGCAGAAGACATTCCGAATAAGAGAGGACGTGATATGAGCGCCATTGGACATCCGGGTACAGGTGATTTAGAAATAACAATAAAAACGCCGGAAGATATGGAAATGTCAAAAGAATATATAAAGCGTTCATTTGAAAATATTGGTGGATAATATCTTAAGAATGGGATTTTTTTCAATATATAGTCGGAAACACCATTAATTTTTGATTTGTAACAATGCCGACACTAATTTATTATTGGTTGGTGTAAAGAGTAATCACGCATAAGAAAGATATTCGATAACCGAATGGAAAACGCTTTGATAGTTTCAAGCTCCGAGAAAAGCGTTGCGTTCTTTACCGGGATGCTTAACGCGAACTCATGCGGCGCGGTCACCGTCTTGAAGACCGGCGCCGAGGCGCGGCGCGTTCTCTCCGAACACGAATTCGATATTGTGATAATCTATGTCCCGCTGCCCGACGAATCGGGCGAGAGTCTGTCACGGCACGTCGCCTCCAAAGAGACATCACTGGTCATACTTGTCGTAAAAGGCGAATATTTTGACGATATGTGCGCGGCCACCGAAGACGCCGGCGTTCTCGTCGTAGCCCGCCCGGTTGACAGAACGCTCTTCAAGTCAACGCTCCGGCTTGTCAAATCGGCGCTGGCAAAACTGAAAACATTGCGCTCCGAGAACAGCGCTCTCAAGCAGAAAATTGAGGATATCAAGATAATCGACCGCGCTAAGTATATCCTGATCTCTTATCTGAAGATGAGCGAACAGGAGGCGCACCGGTTTATCGAGAAACAGGCCATGGATATGCGGGCGACACGCAGGTCTGTCGCGGAAGGAGTACTGCGGACGTATGAAAGCTGACGGAAAACCGAGCGAAGAATGCGCCGTCTTCGGCGTTAGCCTGACCTGCGACGCGGCGGCGGGGCTGACATACAACGGCTTGCTGGCGCTGCAGCACCGCGGACAGGAAGGAGCGGGAATCGCGGTGGCCAACAACCACAGCCTCGTGTGCCACAAAGACGTAGGGCTTGTAAGCGAGGTGTTTTCCGGCGAAACTATCGAACATATACCACGGGGCCGCGTCGCCGTGGGACACGCTCGCTACTCAACCACCGGACGCAACTCAAAAGAAAATGTCGGCCCGTTCGTCACGGAATACCTGACGGGCAGAATCGCGACCGCGCACAACGGCAATATCACCAACGCGCAGGCGATACGCGACAAACTCAGCAAGCGCGGCGTCATGTTCCGGGCGACCAGCGACAGCGAAGTCATCTCCGCGCTCATCGCCTACTACATAAGACAGGAGAAAAAAGCGCTGCCCGGAATCATCCGAGCGGCCGACCACCTGCGGGGGGCGTTCTCGCTTATCATCGCGAGCAGCAAAAACAAACTGATTGCCGTCCGCGACCCCAACGGCTTCCGGCCGCTGTGCCTCGGCAAAAGCGACATGGGCTACGCCGTGGCGTCGGAAAGCTGCGCCCTGGAGATATGCGGGTTTGAATTCGTGAGAGACGTGAAACCCGGCGAAATCATCACCATAAAGAACGGCGTGATAACATACGAAAGCATAAGCCTGCACAACAAGGAAGAGGGGCGAGGGTTTTGCATATTCGAGTACGTCTACTTCGCGAGGCCCGACTCGGTGCTTGACGGGCTTTCAATCTATGAGGCGCGCTACAACATGGGCGCGATTTTGGCGAAAGAGTACCCCGTGGACGCCGACGTGGTCTGCGGCGTGCCGGACAGCGGCCTGGTCGCGGCAAGCGGCTACAGCGCGGAAAGCGGCATCCCGCTCGTGTCGGGCTTTGTAAAGAACAGGTACATCGGGCGCAGCTTCATCTACCCCACGCAGACGCAGCGCGACAGCGCGGTGCGGCAAAAACTCAACCCTTTGACGGCAAACGTAAAAGGGAAAAAGGTCGTTCTCGTGGACGACTCCATAGTACGCGGCACGACATGCGAAAAAATCATACGAAGCCTCAAAAACTCCGGGGCGGCGGAAGTCCACATGAGAGTATCGTCGCCGCCGTTCCGCCATACCTGCCACTACGGAACCGACATCGGCAGCGAAGAGAATCTCATCGCCAACAAGATGGGCACAGACGAAATCCGTAAAAAATTCGGCGCGAACAGTTTGGGATATATAAGCATAAACGGGCTGAAAAAAGCGTGCGAAAAATGCGTTCTGCCGTTTTGCGCGGCCTGCTTCACCGGCGGCGACGAAACCGAGCGCGTCAGGAAAGATATTTTCGAATAAGGAGAGTATATGTCGAATACAGCGTATTTGATTTTGGAAAACGGAACGGTATTCGAGGGAAAGCGCTTCGGCGCCGACGGCGAGGTGACCGGCGAAATCGTCTTCACGACGGGCATGACCGGATACCTCGAAACGCTGACCGACCAAAGCTATCACGGGCAGATAGTCCTGCAAACATTCCCGCTCATAGGCAACTACGGCGTAATCCCAGGCGACTTTGAAAGCGGCGGCGTAGGGGCAAAGGCGTACATCGTCAAGTACCCGTGCGCCCACCCGTCCAACTTCAGGAGCGAGGGGACGCTCGACGCCTTCCTGCGTGACCGAGGCATCGCGGGGCTGCACGGAATCGACACGCGGGCGCTTACGAAAATCATCCGGCAAAACGGGGTGATGAACGGGAAAATCACCGCTTCCGCGCCGACGGACGCCGACCTCGCCGAAGTCAAAAGCTACTCGGTCGCCGCCCCCGTCGCCAATGTCTCGCGGCGCCAAGCCGAAAAACTCTGCGACGGCGGCCGCCGCGTGGCGCTGCTCGACTGCGGCGCGAAACGCGGCATAGCCAACGCCCTCGCGGCGCGCGGATGCGAAGTGTGGTCGTTCCCCTGCAACGCGCCGGCGGATGAAATAATGAAAATCAATCCGCAAGGCGTAATGCTCAGCAACGGCCCCGGCGACCCAGCCGACCCCGCAAACGACGCAATGGTCGAAACAATCCGCGCCATAACGCGAAACGGCGTCCCCATCTTCGGCATCTGCCTCGGCCACCAACTATTGGCATTGGCCAACGGCTACAAAACTAAAAAATTAAAATTCGGCCACCGCGGCGCGAACCAACCCGTCAAGGAAACCGCGACAGGCCGCGTCTATATAACCAGCCAAAACCACGGATACGCCGTAATAGCCGAAAAAGGCTCCTCCTTCACCAACGTCAACGACGGCACCTGCGAAGGCCTTGACTACGGAGTCTCATTCTCCGTCCAATTCCACCCCGAAGCCAAAGGCGGGCCGCTCGACACCGGGTTCCTGTTCGACAGGTTTATGGAGAGAATGGCCTCTTAAAATCCTTGCTTTTGAGGAAACAAACAGCAACGCGGTTAGAGGAATATAGACAGGCTGAAAACCGCGCGAACCGTCATAGCAAATAAAAACGGGCGGCAACAGGGCCGCCCGCGGTCATCATAAAAACAACAACCGCGCCACGCGGCTACAACACAATCTCAAAATCCTCCTCCGCGCACGTCCTGTCGAACCTGTCCAACAGGGCGTTGACAATCTTTTCCACAAACAGAATACCGCCGCCGTAACCGACGACCGGCAGCAACGGCCCGCCGTATCTGTCTAAAACCGGGAAACCGGCGCGAATGAACGGGATGTCTTCGGCCCGCGCTATCTGCTTGCCGTAAGTCGAACCTATCAGCAAGTCGACCGGCTCGTTCTTTATCCATTGGTGCAGCTCGAAGAGGTCGGCGTTCGCTTTCGCCTTGCAATCCGTTACGCCGTACTTGTCGAAGAGCTCCGTAAGCTTACGCGTAAACTCTTCTTTGGGCGTTCCGGTAATGACGTACCTGGGAACCATGCCCATCTCAAGCGTGAGCGACGTGAGGCCGATGACCGTGTCGGGATCGCCGAAGAGCGCGACCTTTTTCCCGCTTGTATACTGAGCGGAATCCAACAACAGGTCAACGAGCCGGCCGCGTTCCGCCTCAAGCTCGGCTGGAACCTCCGTACGCGCCCGCTTCCGCAACGCGAGCACGTATTGGTCGGTGTACGAGACGCCCACCGGCAACGGCAACAGCGTGTACGGCACTTTCCATTTCTTATTGAGCACCTCGGCCGGCTCCACGCCGATTATTTCCCCAAGCGCAATTAAACCGTCGCTGTCGCCGAGGGAGCGAATCTCGTCAAGCGTCGTACCGCCTTCGGGGTAGAACTCGTACCTGCCGGTCATGGGCGCGTCCAGGACGCCGCTTTGGTCGGGAAAGAAGAGCGTGGGAACGTTCATCAGGGCGGCTATGCGCTTGAGCTCGCGTATGTCGCCGGGGTTCACCCATCCGGGGAAAACCGCCGTCTTACCGGTGGGCGTACCCGTCTTCTTTGTCAAGTAGTTCATGAAACCTATCATCATATTGAAGAAGCCGTTTATGTGCGACCCGACATAGCTCGGCGTGTTTGTGTGCACGACGATTTTGCCTTCCGGCAGCTCCAAGTCCATGATGAACGACGTCAAGTCGTCACCTATTGTTTCGGAGAGGCACGTGGTATGCACCGCGATGACGTCGGGGTTGTACATATCGAATATGTTCTTCGCCGACGTGTTGAGATTGCTCTTGCCGCCGAACACCGACGCGCCCTCAGTAAACGACGACGACGAGGCTATCGCCGGTTCCTTAAAGTGGCGCGACAGCACCGTTCTGTGGTACGAGCAGCAACCCTGCGAGCCGTGGCTGTGCGGCATACACTTCGACACGCCGAGCGCGGCATACATCGCGCCCACGGGCTGGCAGGTCTTGCACGGGTTCACGCGCAGCGCGGCGCGTTCCTTCACATCCTTTGTCGTCATATCAAGCATTTTTTCCCTCCTCCGCGATTTTGCCGGTAAGCATGGGTTCGTGCTTCCACGGCGGCGTGACTAACTGCCACGCGTTTGTGTAAATGGCCATAGCGACATCCCTGCCGAAGTTCACGGCGCCCCGAAACCCGGAATAGGGGCCGGAATAGTCGTAAGAGTGTATCTGCCGCGACGACACGCCCGCCTTCTGTATGGAGTGCTTGTCCTTGATGCCCGACAGGAATATGTCCGGCCTCACGGACTTGACGAGCGCGTCCGTCTCAAAGTGGTTGTAGTCGTCCACCACCACGTCGCCGGCGCACATCTCGGGAATCATCCCGTCGTACGTGTCGAGCTCTATGCCGCCATCGCCCGACTTGAGGCCGGCTATCTGCTGCGCGGTGTAGGTCTCGCGGTAGAATTTCTCATCGGGCTTTACGGTAATGCACTCAATGTTCTTGTTGTCGGCGTCTTCCTTAATCTGCGGGATTACGTCGCGCCCCTCGTAGTCGTCGCGGTGGGCGAACTCGTAGCCGGCAATTACGGTCTTCATACCCAGGTCTTGCAACAGCGCCTGATAGTGGTGCGACCGCGAACCGCCGGAGAATATGCCGGCCGTCTTGCCCGTCAACTTCGACCGGTAGTAATCCATATCATCCTTGATGGCCGCCGTCTCGTCCGCGATTACCTCTTCCACCCGCTTCGTCAATTCGGGGTCGTTGAAGTACTTAGCTATCTCCCGTAACGTCTTGCACGTCGCCTCGACTCCGATGAAGTTCACCTTCAGCCAGTCCAAGCCGTACTTCGTCTTCATCATCTCGGCTATGTAGTTGATGGAGCGGTGGCACATCACAAGGTTCAGGTGCGCCAGGTGCGCGCTCTTCAGCGACTCCACCGACGCGTCGCCGGTGAACAGGTTGAGCACCTCGAACCCGCAACGCTTCAGGACGCGCACCTCTTCCCACCCGTCGCCGCCGATATTGTATTCGCCCAAAACGTTGACCGAGAATTTGGTCCTGGGCTTTTTGTCGCCCGTACCTATCACGTAGCGCATAAGCCCGTTGTTGGCTATGTGGTGGCCGCCCGACTGCGACACGCCCTTGTAGCCTTCACACGAGTAGCCGATGGCTTTAATGCCGTACTTCTCCTCGGTGCGCCGCGCCACAGCCTGCACGTCGTCGCCGATGAGGCCGACGGGACAGGTGGAGCATATCATTATGCACTTGGGGCTGAAGAGCTCCATAGCCTCCTCAATGGCCTTCTCCAATTTCTTCTCGCCGCCGAAGACTATGTCCGGCTCCTGCATATCCGTGGAGAAGCAATAGGTGACGAAGTTCCTGTCGGTGTGTTCGTCGGGTTTGGCCCTGTTGCGCCGCGTGCCCCAACTGTAAAAACCGCAGCCGATAGGCCCGTGCGTAATGACGCACACGTCTTTCAACGGGCCGACCACGACACCCTTGCACCCCGCGTAGCAACACCCGCGCGCCGTCATAATGCCGGGAATGGTGCGGGTATTCGCGGCGATAGTGTTTTTCTCGCCCGTCTCGTCGAGCTGCAGGATGTGCTCCTTACGGTTCTTGTAAACCTTAGCGGAGTACTTATCCAGCAATTTCTCTTTTATATGAGGGGACAACGGCCCCTTCGCCGCGCTCTTTATAACCGCGTTGTCGCCTGCGCTCATACGCCTCCCTTCGATATTTCAGTGTGACCCTCGCCCGTCCTTACGGAGAACGTCTCCGTAATCGGCAAGACAAAAATTTTCCCGTCGCCCGGATTGCCCGTCTGATTCGCGGCGATAATAGCGTCGACCGCTTTCTTCACGTCCCTGTCGTCAACGACGAGCGTGAAGAAGCGCTTGGCGATGAGACGCGCCGACTCCGTCAGATTCTCGCCGACGGGCGACATGGGCATCTCCCCCGTCGCGATTACCGCGTTGAGCAGTTCCGGGTCTATGCTCTTCTTGCCGCGGCCAAGACACTTGCGGCAGGTGAACGCGGGGAAGCCGTGTTCAGCCAACGCCCTCTTGGTGTCGTTCACCCTGTTCATCCTGATAAAGCACATTATTTCCCGCATAGCCTCGCTCCCCCCCTTACAGTCCGGCCTTGCCGGTGCTGATAGTGTACGCCGACTCAACGGGCGACACGAATATGCGCCCGTCGCCGAAAGCGCCCTTCGCTTCGGTCTTGGCCGTGCGGATGATTATCTTCACGAGATCGTCCTTGTCTTCGTCGTTACAGACGATGACGAGCATATCCTTGGGTATCTCGTCGTAGTGTACCTCGCCTACGGTAATGCCCTTTTGCTTACCGCGCCCATAGACGTCGAGTTTGGTCACGGCGGGAAAGCCGGCGGCGGCTAATTCACGCATAACGACCCCCGACTTTTCGGGGCGGATAATCGCTCTTACTAATAGCATGGATTGCTCCTTGTGTTGTTGTGATTGGAAATAATAAAGTCAAATTCTTTAAAGTCAAATACTAATATAAGGGGAGGGCTGCGCCCTCCCTCGCTCCATAAAATATAGCGGCTACGCCGCTATATTTTATGGAGCTACCCACCCTGCGGGGGGAAAAAGCCCCCCCGCCACGCCCCCCGTCAACAAGCGCCGCCCCGCGCCGCCAAAACAAACAAATATGCGCCGCTTCGCGCCGCGACAAGTCAACATCAACATCAAAACAGTTTATGCCACCATGCCATGCTCCACGCCGCTCCGCGCCGCGAAAACAAACAAATATGCGCCGCTTCGCGCCGCGATAAGTCAACATCAACGTCAAAACATTTTATGCCACCATGCCGTGCTCCATCAGGATTGCTTCGAGCCTGTCTATCGGCATGGGCTTGGGGATGACGAACATATCGTTTGCGTCTATCTTTCGGGCAAGGGTGCGGTACTCTTCGGCTTGCGGTTCGTCCGGGGAGAAATCAATGACCGTCTTCTTGTTGATTTCCGCGCGGTGAACGGCGTTGTCGCGGGGGACGAAGTGAATCATCTGCGTCCCTATCTCCTTGGCCACGGCGGAGACTAATTCGGCCTCGCCGTCGACCTTGCGGGAGTTGCAGATTAGCCCGCCGAGGCGGACGCCGCCGGTGTTCGCGTACTTGTAGATACCTTTGGAAATGTTGTTAGCGGCGTAGAGGGCCATCATCTCGCCGGAACAGACGATGTATATCTCTTTCGCCTTGCCTTCGCGTATCGGCATCGCGAACCCGCCGCAGACGACGTCGCCCAAGACGTCGTAGAAGACATAATCAAGGTCGGCCTCGTAGGCGCCGAGACGCTCCAGCAGGCTTATGGAGGTGATGATTCCGCGACCGGCGCAGCCGACGCCCGGCTCCGGCCCGCCCGACTCCACGCCCTTAATCCCCTTGAAGCCCTCCTTCAAAACCGTATCCAACTCTATATCGTCGCCTTCGTCGCGCAACGTGTCGAGCACAGTCTTCTGCGCCAGCCCGCCGAGCACCAGCCGCGTGGAATCCGCCTTAGGATCGCAGCCGACTATCATAATCTTCTTGCCCATATCGGCAAGCCCAGCCGTAAGGTTCTGAGTAGTGGTGGACTTGCCGATACCGCCCTTCCCGTAAATCGCGACCTGCCTCATAATGGTGTATCTCCTTTCGAGACGCAAAGAATTGAACAGTGAAAAACACAGCTTCCATATTCCATAAAATAAAAATGGGGCGATGTTTACGCGCCGGAGACACTTACTCCCAAGCGCTAAAAACATCACCCCATTGTGTGTTCTGTCACAAAACTTTTAACGGGCCGGAAAGAATCACGCCCGAACATAACTAAGTATTAAGATAATATTAGCGGAAACAAAAAAGCAAACAAAAAAAAATTTTGTGACCGGCCGAAATCACGCATAACCGCTTTTTCATTGTTCCGCTGTTTCTTCATCCTCTGTTTTTTATTCTTTTTCCATCAAAAGACTTATACTCCTTTAAAGATACATCACGGCGAACGGCGCTGTCAATAGCGGCGTAGAAAATGTCAAGCCGCGTCCCCTTTCACGTACTTCCAAACGGGGCTGTTGATTGACGTATGTATCTCCTTGACAAAGTTTTCTATGCCCTCGAACCCCGCAAGCGGGTGCTTGCGCTCGTGGTTATGGTCGCAGAACGCCATTCCCAATTTGTACGCGAGCGGGCGCTCCTTTACGCCGCCCACCAAAATGTCGGCGCGTTTCTCCAACATGAAACGCTCCAGTTCGGCGGGGTTCGCGTCGTCCAAAACGACCGCGCCGCCGCCGACAAGCGCCGCGATGGTCTCGTACTCGTCCTTCTTGCCGGTCTGCGTACCCACGACCACCGTCTCCATACCCAGTTCGTTGAACTGGCGGATTAGCGATATTGCCTTGAACCCGCCGCCCACGAATATCGCGGCGCGCTTGCCTTCCAAACGCGGGCGGTATTTCTCCATGACAGGCATGACCGTCGCCGCGCGCCGCTCGGCAAAGGCGCGAGCGTTCGCCGAGATGTCCGGCCTGCCGAGCGCGTCCGCCACCCGCAGTAACGACGCCGTTGTGTCCTCCACGCCGAAGAAACTCACCTTTATATACGGTATTCCGAACTCCGCCTCCATGCGCTCCGCCAAATACGCCGACGACCCGGCGCACTGCACGATGTTGAGCGTAGCCTGCGGCGCCCGCGTCAGCGCCTCGCAGGACGAGTCGCCCGTGACGGTCGAAATGACGGGTATGCCGATTTCCTCCAAATAGTTTCTGATAATCCACATCTCGCCCGCGAGGTTGTAGTCGCCCAAAATGTTGACACCGAACCGCTTGGGCGAGCCGGCGTGCGGCCCCACGAGCGCCATTATCGCGTCGCAAGCGAGTTTGTACCCGCGCGTCTTTGTCCCGGAGAACCCCGGCGCCTTCACTGGGATAACGCGAATTCCGTGCTTCGCCTCCGCCGCCCCGCACACCGCGTCGACGTCGTCGCCTGTCACGCCCACAATGCAGGTCGCGAAGACGAAAATCAGTTTGGGCGCGGGCAACGCCTTCTCCATAAGCTCGTCGATGGCCGCCGCGAGTTTCTTTTCGCCGCCGAAGACGATGTCGGTTTCGCGCAGGTCGGTGGAGAAGCTGTTGCGGTAGGTCTCCGCGCCGGAGGTCAGGCTCCCGCGGATGTCCCACGTGTAACTCGCGCACCCTATCGGCCCGTGGACGATATGGTACGCGTCGGTGATGGGATTGAGCACCACCCGCGCCCCACAGTACACGCATGCCCTCTGGCTCACCGCCCCGGACACGCTCTCCTTCTCGCAACAAATCCCGCCGCCCTTGCCGCAACTGTCGGATATTGAGGCCTTGCGTTCCTCTAATACGCTCTTTTTCACGTAACACGTCCCTTTGCCGTTAAATCCTGTACTTCTCCACCGGCGTCCCGCCCTCAAAGTGCTTTTCGCAAATTTCCTCAACCGCGTCTTCGGTGAGATTCCCGTACCAGACACCCTCCGGATACACGACCGCCGCCGGGCCTTTGTCGCAAACGCTGAAGCACCCGGTGTTGGTCACGAGGCAGTCGGACGAAATGTCCCTGTCCTCTATCTCCTGCATGAACTTTTGCACCAGACCTACCGCCCCCTTCTGGTGGCACGTACCCTTTTGCGTTCCGTTGATACGGCTGCTACCGCAGACGAAAATGTGATACTTAGGCGATACCATCTGCAACACTCCTTTCTTTTGCCGCGCGAGCGACGGCGTTTTCAACACGGTCATAAGTCATAATGGCGTCAATGCCGTTTTCCCTCAATCGCTTTTCGGGCGTGGGGCCGATTCGCATGGCAAGCACAGCCGCGCAGTCGGCGACCGCCCGGATAATAGGTTCCCATTTGTCCTCCTTGACGCTGCAATCGGGACCGCCGCAATACTTGCCGACCTTGCGCGTTTCCACGAAGCGCGTGTCCGCCGCGTCGCTCTCGTAGATGTAGAACTCGCCGGCGTGCCCGAAATGCAAGTCCACTATGGCGCCGCTCTTCGTCGCGACGGCGAAGCGCATACGCTTGCCGGTCTCCAATTTGACGGTGTCGCCGCAAAACTCTATCGACCGGTCGTCGTCGAGCGTTCCGGCGGCGTCGGAGCGGCACTGGCGGCAGTGCGACATCTGTTTAACATACGCGCCGCAACTCTTGCGCAGCGCCGTAATCTCTATGTTGGTAACGCGGTCAAGCCCCTCAAACGCCGAACCCTTCACGGGAATGTGCGGCATGATATTCGCCATGAATACGCCGAGTTCCGACACAGTCTTAACGACTTCGGGAATGTGGTTGTCATTTATACCCTTTAGCGTAACGCAATTTACCTTGCAAATAATTCCGGCGTCGGCAAGCATCTTTATTCCTGCGAGTTGGCTGGCAAGCAGAATCGACGCGCCCTCCGTGCCAGAATATGTTTTTCCCATATAGGAAATACGCCTGTAAATCTTCGCGCCCACGGCGGGATCGACCGCGTTGACCGTTACCGTAACGTGGCTGACGCCGAGTTCCCGCAGTTGCGAAACATATTGCGGTAATAACAACCCGTTTGTGGCGATACAGAACGTAACCCGCCTGTCATACTCGCGGATAAACCGAAACGTTTCGCGAGATAATTCAAAGTTCGCCAGCGCGTCGCCGGGGCCGGCGATTCCGGCAACGGTGAGGTTCGGCATCGTCTCCTTAAGGTGTACATAACGCTCAAACGCCTCGGCCGGCGAGAGAATCTTCGACGCGACGCCGGGGCGGCTCTCGTTCATGCAATCGTAGTCGCGCAGACAGTAATTGCACTGAATATTGCACTCCGGCGCAACAGGCAAGTGTACGCGGGCGTTTTGGCAGGCGTGTTCGCCGAAGCAGGGGTGCGACGCCGTATTGTCGGCGTTTACACCGGCGATACCAGTATTAACAGTATCCGTATTAATGATATTCGCGCCAACCGTATCATCCGTATCAACAACATTCGTACCGCCCGTACCATCTTTATTGACGATATTCGTACTTACCGTGTTATTCATACTAACAATACTCGCGTTGGCGGTGTCATCCGTATTAACGATATTTGTACTAACAGTATCATTATTGATGACATTCGCGCTAACGGTATCCGTATTAACAGCATTCGCCGGCGCGTACAGCTCGCCGTACAGCGACGAGCGGAAAGTCGATTCCGTTTTCTCTATCATCGCGTTCGCCGCCTGGTCAAGAATGTTCAGCGTCCCGTCAAAACCGAGTATGCGCACACGCTGGCCGCCGGTATAGTCATGGATTGGAAACGCGCAGCGTATCAGCGGAATACCCATAGACCGCGCAATCCTCCGCCCGTCCGAGCTGCCGATGAGCAGGTTCGCTCCCCTGTTGCGGCAAGCGTTCTCTATCGCGGCGAAGTCGCTGTCGTCGAGTATCTCAACATTCTCCTCAAAGTGATACTCCGCGCACTCCGCCGTTTCCCGCGTAAGCGCCTCCCGCAGTTTCGGCGAAACGGAGCCTGTCGCCGCCACGACCGGCAAGATTCCGTTCTCGCAGCAGAGCCTGACGAGCGCGGCGGTGAAGTCGGGGTCGCCGTAGACCGCCGCCCGCGCCTCGGCGCAATGCTTGTGGGAGTCCGCCATAGCGTCGAGACAACGCCCGCGCGCTTTCATTACGGCGGCGCGTACCTTGCCGCCCGCGTCAGCCAGTGTGCTTATCAACCTGTCCATGCCGCGTATGCCTGCGGGCAGCGGCAGTTTGACGAAAGGAACGCCATGCGCCTCTTTCAGGTATTCGGCGGGCGAGTTTTGGGCGCCTGTGAACTCGGAGAACTCGATTGACAACCGCGCCCCAGCCATCGCCGCGACGGCTTCTATGGGCGTACCCTCCGTCTTCAGGCGGTTGTAGCGCTTCTCGGTGGCGCCGTCTAAATTTTCGGAGATGTCGGGCAACGGCACGCACTCAACCCCCATTCCCGCGAAGAAACTCTTTAGAAAGCGCGTGTCGGCGGGGCTTATCATAGGCGTAAAGACATTAACCTTCCCATTGGGCGCCGCGTTGGGTTCGGTCTGTTCAAGGACGGCGCGTATCGCGGCAAACCACCCCTCGTTCTGCGTACCGCCGTACCCCGGCGACGCGACGTTTATTATCTTGACGCCCGCGCCCGGATTCTGCGCGAAAAACTTTTTGACGATGGCGCCAACATCCTCGCCGATGGTCTCCGCCAAGCAAGTGGTGCAGACTCCGATGACCTCCGGGGCGTAGAGGTCTATCATGTTCCGCAGACCCTTCAGCAGGTTCGCCTCGCCGCCGAACACCGTCCCCTCCTCCGTCAGCGACGAAGAGGCTATGTCTATCGGCTCGTTGTAGTGGGTTGCCGTATGCCGCCGGATGTAGGTGGCGCACCCCTGCGACCCGTGCAGTATGGACATACACCCCCTTATCCCGCAAAGCGCGCTGACAGCGCCCATTGGCATACACATCTTGCACGGGTTTACGTTCAGGTTGACCAGGTTGCCGCTCATGCCGCTTCCGCTTTCTCCATAAAAAAAGGGTGATGTTCCGGCGCTGAGGTATCCCCTACCCCGGCGCGTAAACATCACCCCGTCGTGATTTTCATTTTCGGTTTTGCCGGAGGCGTCAAATCCGCCCCCTTGCCCTGTAAAATAATATTCGGCGGCTTAAAATCAAAATCCTTAAAATTTTTAATTTTTCGCCGGCAAATACCTGCGCAGCTTGCTCATAACCTCTTCAATATCGAGCGGCTTGCCGATGTGCCCGTCCATGCCGGCAGCCTCGCATTTTTCGATGTCTTCCTTGAAGACATTTGCGGTCATCGCTATGATGGGGATGGCCTTGGCTTTGGGAATGTCCATAGCCCGTATGCGCCGCGTCGCCTCGTAGCCGTCCATTTCGGGCATTTGGACATCCATGAAGATGAGACCGTACGCTTCCGGGGCGGCGGCAAATTTGCGCACGGCTTCCACTCCGTTTTCCGCGCAGTCTATCTGCAGCTGCGTCGGCTCAAGCAACGCCAATACTATCTCGCGGTTGATTTCCACATCTTCCACAAGCAATACGCGTCTACCCGCGAAAAGGCCGGTAATGTCCGGCTCTTCTTTATCCGTTACATCTCCCGCGTCCGGCTCTTCCTTTGCGCAAGACCCTTTTTTTGCATGAACGGTAAAGGTAAACACGGAACCTTTTCCGAGTTCGGAGCGGATTCCTATTTTGCCGCCCATCATTTCCACGATGCTTTTAGAAATAGCGAGGCCAAGCCCCGTGCCGCCGTACTTGCGCGTTGTGCTGGACTCAGCCTGCTGAAAGGAAGTGAACAGGTTTCTTTGCTGCTCTTCGTTTATCCCGATTCCCGTGTCGCTTACCGAAACCTGTATTGTGCAGAGACCGTTCTCCTCCCCAATGAACGACGCGGCAAGGGTGATGTCGCCCTCTTCCGGCGTGAATTTTACCGCGTTGCTCAGGAGGTTGGCGATAACCTGCGAGAGCCGCTGGTCGTCGGCCACGAGGGTTCGCGGGATGGCGTTGTCCAAGCGCACCGCGAGTTTTTGCCGTTTTTCATCCACGCGGAAATTGATTACCGCGATTACCCTTTGCAGCATCTTTTCAAAATTAAATTCGATGGGCGATAACTTCAGCATATTGGCCTCGATTTTCGACATGTCGAGCACGTCGCTTATGACGCCGAGCAGGTGCGTGGAGGCGTCCCCTATCTTGTCAAGCGCGTAGTCTTTGCGTTCCATGTCCTTCGCGTTCCTGCCGATTACCGTCATGCCGGTTATGGCGTTTAGGGGCGTGCGCATTTCGTGGCTCATGTTTGAGAGGAACGCCGACTTGGCGCGGCTGGCGCTAAGAGCCTGCTCCTCCATTGCCTTGCGCTGCGTTATGTTGTGCGATATGACCAACAGTCCGGTTGTTTGCCCGTTTTGCACGAGCGGGACTTTGGACGTTTCAAACAGCTGGCTGCTCCCGTCGGCGGCCGGTATATATTCCTCAATAACAACGATACGGCCCTCGCTGAGAATTTTACGGTCCGACTCGCCGTACCGCTCCGCCAGGTCGGGAGGTATTCCGAGACCGTCAACATCCCCTTTTCCTATAATATCATCTTCGCGCACGTTAAAGTATTTTTCGAATGTTTTGTTGCAGCGCGTGAAGCGCGAATCCAAATCCTTGCAAAACACCATATCGGGAGTCGCGTCAAACGCGGCGTTGATGGTCGCGCTCTGAATCACCAGCTCGTTTGTCCGCTGTTGCACCAGCGTTTCGAGCCGTTTTCCTATACGGCGGTTTTTTTGGAAGAGAACAAGCAAAAGCACGAGCACGGAAAGAAGCAAGGCCGCGGCGCTGATTAACCAAAAGCGGTGCATCCGCGCTATTTTCGCGCTGTAATCGTACGTCTTGCGCATCCACTGCCCCGATATTCCCTTCGTGTCGATAAGACAAAGCGCCTTGTCGACAATGGAACATAGAACGGCTTCGTCTTTATTAAACCCGAATGCGGATTCGAGGGCGAAATCGAATACTATATTTGCCTTGTAGCCCGCGCGCTCGTAGTAATTGGTAAGCATGAGCAACTGGCTTAAATTCGCCATAACTATATCGACTTTGCCGCGTTCCAGCGCGTCAAAAGCGGTGTTGGTGTTTTCGTATTCCACAACGTTATTATGATTCGGAAACCAGCTCCTGAACAAAGAGGCGTAGGCGGTATTCTTAATCAGCCCCACAGAAACGCTCAAGATATCGTTGACTTGAATGCGGGGATAATCCGACTTGGATATGAGCGCGTAATGGTCCGCCATTATAGCCGTTTGCGGCCACAGAAACACCCCGTCGCGTTCCGTCGAACGTAAAAGCTCGGTTATCATAGACACTTCACCGCGCTCCAGCAAACCCAGAAGCTCCGGCCATTCCGTGTTTTTATTGTTTGCTATCTTAAAAGCCAGTCCGGTAAGCGCCTCCAATTCCCTTAATACGTCATGGGCGATACCCTGCCATTTTTTCTCGTATTTGTTGTAAAAGCTGATAGGGTAGTTATCATATTCGGCGGCAAGCGATATTACCGGATGTTCGCGTATATACGCTCTTTCCTCGGCGGACAGACGCATAGACAGCACGTGCCGTTTATGTTCGTTTTCCCCCATATTATACAGGTCGGTCAAGTAACCTATAGAGCCGCTTTGCAGGGCCTTTTGCACCACCGAGATAATTGACCGCAAATCGGGATTGCCGGTTGTCATGGAAACCGAGCTGTATATGATGGGCAAAAAATCCTCCGCGAGCACATCGCCGTAAACGTCAAAAGCGGCTTCCGCCGTGTTCTCCTCAAAATAGGCATCGGCTTCCCCGCGTTTGAGCGTTTGGTACGCCGAATTATAGTCGTTCACAAGAATAATTTCATACTTGCCCTGCAAACGCGAAATAACCTCCTGAATTGTGGTGGTGCCTTCTAAGAAGCAGCTGCGCAACGGGCGGGACTGAATAATTTCCAAGATGGGTTTGCTGTCGGCAAGCCTGAACGTTTTTATCAAACGCTCGGCGATAGGGTCGGTCATAAAATAAGTTTTACGGCGTTCGTCGGTAGGGGTCATCTCCCCTGTAAAATCTATTTTGTGCGACTTAAGCCCCGCAACCAAATCGCCCCAGTCGTAAATGGCGGGTTTAAACGGAATCCCGAAAAGCCGCGACAGCCATTCGCAAAACAGAGCGGCAAACCCCCCGATTTCACCGTTATCTCCGGCGAACGTTTCGGTGGTCGAAAGCATCCCATAGACAAAATGGGGAGTTTTACCCCTAAGCGCCTCGATGTCCCGGATTTCATCGTCCGTTACCCCCGGAATGTCCCGGTACGACGCGAATCTCACACCGCTTTGTTTGGAAGAAACTCTCCCGTAGCTGAAAAACGCCGCTACCGTCAATAAAAATATGACGACCGCTATTTTGCCGGCCGCCCGGGCCGAAAGCCGCCTCATCGCCATATTATCTTTCATCTCATCACCGCCTATCAAGGGTTTTTCATAGTTCCCGCGTTATGATTTCGGTTATCCGGGGCCTAATATTGCGCCTCTATTGCCAATATAATATTTGGGATAGAAAGCTTGCGATATTATTTATTATATTGTATATATACGTATAAACGCAACCCACAGGAGCGCTACGCTTGGTTTGTATCACGGACAGAACGCTGTCGTGCTTAGACGGCTTGCCGCCGGACAGGGCCGCGCTTTCGCGGTTCCTGTTATTAATGACCGAATTGGACCCCGGCGCGATTGAACTTTCGGAAGGGATGAACCGGCTGCTGTCGCCGCTACCGGAGTATCCGGCCTACGTATTACGCCTTTCGCGGGCGGCCGACGCCGTAAAATATCCATACATATCCGAATTTGTCTGCCCCGAAAGAACACCGGACGCGGATGAAAGGATTCGTACGGAAATATTACTGCACAACATAAGCGGCGCGGGCAAAGCCGGCATTGTCGCCGCCGACAACAACCGCGCCGACTGTAAAAAGTTGCGCGTGGTGGGGTTGGACAATGCGCTCTGCGGTGATTATCAACAAACGTTCACGTCGTTGAAACAGAAGCATCGCTCCGTTGATTTCTGCCCAACGAACCGCTTCCACTGCGCGACCGCTCTCGCGGCGGAGTGGGTATTAAGCGGTACGGGGGGCAGCGTTGTTACAACCTTCGGAGGCATCGGCGGATTCGCGGCCACCGAAGAAGCGATTATGATTTTCCGGACAAACAACCTGCTCGGTATCGACAAAAACTACGGCTTCCTGCCGGAGATGGCAAGTTTATTCGGGATAATCGCGAAAAAAAACGTGGCGCCGAACAAGCCGATTATCGGCAAGCGAATATTCCACGTAGAGTCCGGCGTCCACGTGGACGGGATACTCAAACAGCCGATGTGCTACGAACCGTTTCCGCCGGGGGTTGTCGGACAAACGCGAAAAATTGTTCTGGGAAAGCAAAGCGGCATAGCGTCGATTCGCGCCAAGCTGTCGGAACTCAAATCGCGGTGTGACGAAGAAAACCTGCCGCTCATCCTCGCCGGCGTCAAGGCAAAGGCGGCGGAAAAAAAGGGGGCGGTTACGGACAGGGAATTTCGCGCAATCGTTGCATCGGCGCGTCGCGGCAATACGACGGTCAGTGTTAACGACGCCGCGTCAATACATTGCGGTAATAACACGACCGTTAGCGTTAATAACGTCACATCAATCGACATATCTAAAGCGACAACCGCAGGCGCAAAACCGCGGCGGTACATCGTTGACACCACCCTGCGCGACGGAGAGCAGACGCCTGGCATATTCTTTTCAGCGCGTCAAAAATTAGAGATAGCCGCGCTTCTCGATTCCGGCGGCGTTCATCAGATAGAGGCGGGCGTTCCGGCCGCGTCAAAGGAAGATAAGGAAACTATCGTCAAGATAATCGAAAACCGCAGAAAAACCGTAATATCCGTATGGGCGCGGTTAGCCCCGTCCGATATCGAACACGCGATTGACGTACGCCCCGACCTGATACACGTCTGCGTCCCGGTCTCGCAAACGCAAATACGCGAAAAACTGCGCGCGGATAAAGAGAGCGTAATCAACAGGCTGCGCGACTGTTTACACGCCGTTGAAAAGAGCGGCATCCCGCTCTCCGTGGGATTTGAAGACGCTTTTCGGGCTGACACGGACGTCATGATATTAATATCGCAAATCCTGCTTGACTCCGGCGTAACCCGCATACGCCTTTCCGATACAGTCGGCGTCGCCTCGCCGTCCCAATGCCGTACGCTCTTGAAAAACATCTTCGTAGAACTGAATGATAAAGCAAAACTGGGCATTCACGCCCACAACGACCTGGGCATGGCCGTCGCGAACACAATAGAGGCGGCAAAGTCAGGCTGCCTGTACGCCGACGTAACAGCCGGAGGCATAGGCGAACGGACGGGAAACTGCGACTTGGCGCAATTAATCCGCGCAAGCTCGTCAATATTTGATTGGGGGATGACGGCGACCGAAGCACAAAAATTGCAAAAAGCCGTTAATCGGTTTGTATCGCATTCATAAACGCTTCCCTCCATCACGCCGGACGATCTCAAGGCCAAGATGGTGGCGGAGATTGAAAAAGACAAAAAAGACTTGCGTTCGGGCGAGGAAAGCGGTATATTAAAAGGTGTGGACAGAAACAGCATAAGCTCGCCGATAGAGGCGGGGCGTACCGACGGTGTAGGCGAGCCGTGGGCTATAGCGCGGCACGGCAAACCGCTCAACGACAGGCAGCAAGCCCTTTTAGATAAGCTACCCGGATATGACAGTAAAGCGGAGGTCGATAAAAGCGACATTTCGATGATGGACTTGGCGGCTTTGACGGCTAAGACGGGGGACGAGTTCGCGATGTTCACGCGGGGGTCTAAGCGGCTTGTTGTAAGAGGCAACGATGAGCGTGTGAACATAAATCCGGGGAGCGCGGCGGAGTTGAGCGCCCAAGGGTATAAATGGAGCGGACACACGCATCCGGGGGATAGTAAGACGGTATTGCACTCATCTGAAGGAGATAAGGACGTGCTGAAAGCATTTAAACAAGGTATGAGTGTTATATATAATTCATTAGGGCAGTACCAAACGTTTGACAAAAAAGGAAAGTGGGGTTAATATGGCGAGCAAAATCTTTAAGGAACACAAAAACGAAATAAAGGAATATTGCGTTGAAAACAAGCTGAGCTTTGATAAGCTGTGTGAGTCCCCGTGGTGTTATGACAACGAAGAAATTATTATACAGCGAAACGAACGAGACCCGGAAAGGGCAAAGCTCGGATTAGCGGATAATATCCCTACGCCGTCGACATTGGAGATTTACCTTGAAAACGGCAAGCTCCGCTTCGAACAGACAGAACACACGCGCAAGTATTTAGGCGCGGAGGAAGAGCACGATGTTGTTCGCGTGCCGCGGGTTGCGGTAGCTGTGTAGAAACCGCCATCAATAAATCAAAGACTCACGACGGGGTGATGTTTAGGCGCTAAATTAAGGATAGCGATATCCGCGCGCCAAAGCATCGCCCCTTTTTTATTTAATATCACTTAATCCTCACGAAAGGGGGATTTTTATGACCAAACGGTTTTCAGTGTTCTCAACCCTCTCCGCCGCCGCGCTGTGCGCCGCGCTCTCTATCGCCGGTTGCGGCAACAACAAAAACGAGAAACAGCAGCAGCCCGTCAACGCCGCGCCGGCGCCGGTAACGCTGAGCGTCTTCGCCGCCGCCAGCCTGACGGAGGCGCTTACGGAGATATCGGCGCTCTACAAGGCGTCCGCCCCGGCTGTGACGCTCTCCTTCAACTTCGACTCAAGCGGCAAACTGCAGACGCAGATTGAAAACGGCGCGGAGGCCGACGTGTTCTTCTCAGCCGGGCAGAAGCAGATGGACGCGCTCGCGGAATGCTGCGTTGACGCCGCCACGCGCAAGGATTTGTTAGTCAACAAGATAGTGCTGATCGCGCCGCAGGAGAACAGGGCCGGCGTCGCGTCGTTTGAGGACTGCATGACCAAGAAAGTGAAGCTGATAGCGCTGGGCAATGAAAGCGTTCCCGTGGGGCAGTACGCCAAAGAGATATTCGAAAGTCTGAAAGGCTGGGATAAGGTCTCGTCCAAGGCGTCGCTTGGGACAAACGTGAAGGAGGTGCTGTCGCAGACGGAGAGCGGGAGCGTGGACTGCGGCGTTGTGTACTCCACCGACGCGGCGACATCGAAGGGCGGGATAAAGGTAGTCGCCACCGCGCCCGAAGGCAGCCACAAACCTGCGGTCTACCCCGCCGCCGCTCTGAAAAAATCGGCAAACGCGGAAGCGGCAAAGGCGTTCTTAGACTATCTGAGCTCGCCGGAAGCGGTGTCCGTATTTGAGAAGATTGGGTTTGAAACCGTCAAATAAATGGACTTATTTCCGCTATACAATTCATTGCGTGTTTCGGTTATCGGCGTATCCGCCGCGTTTGCCGCCGGCGTCCTCGCGGCATTCGCGGCCGTGCGCCTGCCCAAAACCCTAAAGGGCGTGTGCGATACCGTCCTGACCATTCCGATGGTGCTGCCGCCAACGGTGGTCGGATACTTCATCCTTGTGTCGCTGTCGCCCAAGAGCGCTGTCGGGGCAAAGCTGCATGATTGGTTTTCGCTGACCGTTACTATGCGGTGGTACGCCTCCGTCGTGGCCGTCGCGATAATCGCGTTTCCGTTTGTCTATCGGACGGTACGCGGGGCATTTGAGAGTTTTGACCGCAACCTGCTCGACGCGGGGCGCACGTTGGGTCTATCCGAGCGGTATATATTTTTTCGGGTGCTGCTCCCCAACTGCAAGCCCGTTATCATCGCCGGAGCCGCGCTCGCGTTTGCCCGCGGGATTGGGGAGTACGGCGCGACAAGCATGGTTTCCGGGTACATCGCCGGCAAGACCGCCACCGTGTCTACGGCCGTGGCGTATTACTGGCAAATAAATCAGGACGATATGGCAATGTACTGGGTGATAATAAACCTCGCGGTATCGTTCGTGTTTATGATGACAATCAACGCCTTTACCAAACCGCGGGTAAGGGGGTAGCCGATATGCTTGTGTGCGATATCAAAAAGAAACTAAGCGGATTCTCCCTTGACGTAAACCTTACCGCGAAATCGGGAGTAACCGCCCTGATGGGGGCGTCGGGCAGCGGCAAGAGCATGACGCTGCGGTGCGTCGCGGGAATATCGCGGCCCGACAGCGGGCGCATAGAGCTAAACGGCGTCACGCTGTTCGATTCCGAAAAGAGAATCAACCTGCCGCCGCAAGTACGGAACACTGGCTTTCTGTTTCAAGACTCGGCGCTCTTTCCCAACATGACGGTACGGCAAAATATCATGGCAGGCGCTAAAAAGAAACCCCGCGGAGAGCGTGCCGATGCCGCCGTGAGATTGGCGGAAACTTTCCACATATCACCGCACCTTGACAAGTACCCCCACGAACTTTCCGGCGGCGAGAAACAGCGTTGCGCTTTGGCGCGAATCATGGCCGGCTCACCGGATATTCTCATGCTCGACGAACCCTTCGCGGCGCTCGACAGCCACCTCCGTTGGGAATTGGAACTGGAACTGGCGGCGGCGTTTATGCGCTTCCAAAAACCGGTACTCTACGTCTCCCACAACCGCGACGAGGTATACAGACTGTGCGGCGACATCGCTATTATTGACCGCGGCAAAAACGAGGCGGCGCGCGACAAATGGGAATTGTTCGAGAATCCGGTAACCGTTCATGCGGCAAGGTTGACAGGTTGTAAAAATATCGCGGCTGCGGAGGCCGAAGGGACGCGGGTTTTCGTGAGCGATTGGGGCATTGACTTTGAACGCGGCGAAAAAGGCGGCGGCATACGCCATGTCGGTATACGGGCAAACAACATCGTCCCCGCGTCGGCGGCGGAAGCAGCCGACGACATAGCGGCTTCGTTCCCGTTTGAGATTGTGAACGAGATTGAGGATACTTTCACTTGTATCCTGATGGTACGCAAACGCGGCACGAAGCTACCGCCCATCCGTTGGGAGATGCGAAAGAAAGACCGCGCCGCGCTACGGGAGATGCCGCAGGAACTGGCGTTCCTGCGTAAACACATTCTGCTTCTATATTCTTGACCGGCTAACGGAATAACGCGGGGGCGGAAGGCACTATAAATGTGACGTGCGGGGGTAAAACACTAAGTCGGTTTTGTAAAAAAATCAGCACCCCGCCACCGTCACCCGTTTCCCGTCAACCATCTCCTCCTTCATGTAAATTTTCTCGTCCCAACTCTTCCCCGTATCCTTATCAAAAATGACGAGCCACCCGATGTCCGACCCGATTTTGTCCATGTATCCCAGTATTTGGTCTAATACTTTTGCGTTGTTTCTTATGCTTTGCCGTATCTTGAGTTCTATCGGGTACTTCTCTCCCCCATAGACCACGCACAAATCAGCCCGCTTTTTGCCGAGCGCCAGCTCGCGAATGACCTGCCCGCCGCCGTTTACCACACGTTGCAGGAAGGCCAGCATGACCAAGTGTGTGGCATACTCGTTGTACCGGTAGGAGTTCTTCTTGTAGTCAGCCTCCAATATCTCGCTGTTTTCGCGCCAATACTCCTGAAAGTCCCTCATCAAAAAGCCTATGTCCAACTTCCCGCCTTTTATGTAGGACGGGATGGCGTATTCTTCGGGTATAGACTTCTGAACGCTCCTCGTCAGCGTCCTGATTATCAGTTCCGCGTAGATGGGGTTTGCGGGCTCCGTTTTGCCGCGGTCATCGCGTATCAGGCCCAAGTCCCGCGTGTACAGGTAGTCGTCGCTCTCTTCGTCGGTGTTTTCGCCGACAATAAGCGGCCCGATGACATTGCGCACCCGTTCCTCTTTGAGCCTCTCGAATATGCTGTCAATATGCGTACCCCGCGCGAGGATTATGTTGCGGATGGCCTGTTCCGCCATGCTTTGCGTGACGGGCACGGCGTAGTCCCTTTTGGTTATCTCATCCACACACTCGCGGGCTATGGCGTTTACGAGCCAGGGTTGCCCCTGCGTCTGCTCAAAAGCGTAGCTTACAGCCTGTGGCTCAAACACCTGTCCCGTCTCAGCCGTGTGCTGCGCGTAGAGGGCGGCGGTCTCCGCCTCGGTGAAGTTTCTTAGGCTCATGGCTTTCGTCACGATGTTAAACGGGCTCGCGCTACCGAGCGTCGCGGTATCGGGGCGGATTCTGCCCTTGTAGTCGCGGATGTTCCGCATACCCACGAGGGCAATAGAGTGAACAAACGGCACGTCAGCCCTGTTCACGTACCCGTCCCTAAGTTGCCGCAAAAACGTTATCAGCGTCCCGTTGGAGAGGCAGTCGGCCTCGTCAAAAAATATGACGAGCGGCTTACTTAGCGTGTTGCAGTAGGTAATGAGCGATTTTCTGAGCACGTTAGGGGCATCGCCATAGTCCGCGTTAGCCGCAAAACCGTCCGGCATACCGCTGTCCTCAAAGGCGGATGCCATCCTTTTTACGACCGCCGGAATCCCTTTCTCCGGTTCTATCAGCAACTGAACTGTCTCCAACGAACAGTACTGGGCATAATACTCGCCCCCGGCGTTGAGGTCGCGGACCAACTGCTTCAAGAGCGTGGTCTTCCCGCTCTGGCGGGCGGCGTGAATGACGAAGTAGTGCTTTTGGTCAATTAAATCCATCAACTCCCCGCCGATGCCGCGCAACGGGTCGAGCATATAATGGTCGCCGGGCACACACGGACCGGCTACGTTGAATTCTATTCTGCGCTTGCGCATTTGCGATTGCCGCCTGTTCTTTGGGGTGGGGATGACGGGCGAACAAAGTTCGCCCCTGCAATATACGCATATTACGCGTAATAATATAAATTATGGCGCGGCACGGAGGCGGCTGTTTCGAGGTTGAGGCATATATGTTTTTTCGTCCGCTTCCCCCTCACTCCTTTAACGGTTCCCCCGCGATATAACTTTCGTATATGTACCTCGGATTCTCAAAGTACATACTGCTGTTGTAGTCGTCAATCTTGCCGCTAATCGGTGAGGAGTACGCGGCTATGAGCGCCGCGGCGGGCGGCATCCCCCGCGTTTTGGCCACGGAGAAAGCCAGCCGCTTATAGACCTTGGCAATGTCAAACACCGTCGGAAGATTATACTCACACTCCCCGGCATTATCAAAGGCGCCGACGGTTATACCGTACTTTTCGGTTAAATCGCCGGCGGTATTCTCCAACGGCTCGCAGTGAAACACATCCGCAAGTTCAACAAGCCTCTCTATCTCCTTTTCCCCAAGCTGCCGCACAACGTCAACGCGGCGGTTCTTTGTCCCGCGCCCGATATGCTCAATAAGCGAGCAGACAAAAAACATATCGTTTTCAAGTTTGGATTCTCTTCCGGTCATAACCTAAGCCCCGTAACTTTCGATAAACGTCAAACAAGAGAGCGAACGCGGCGAACAGAACGCTATTTGGTGCGTGGGGCGCTTGAATTTCGCCAGCGCCCAAAACTGTTCCCGCGTCAATATCCCGTCGATATAATCGGCGATATAGTTCCACACCTGGTCATTCGCCATCGCGCCCGTGACAATTTCATGGCCGTGCGGCTTTCCGCTGCGGCAGTCAACTATAAAATCAAGCCATTCTTCCGTCATTGTTTCAAAACGCAAAATATCAACATCGGGTATTTCAACGTAATCAAATACGCTTACGATATGTTTTTCAAAACGCTTCGCCCAACGCTTAGCCTGTATCTGAAACCCGGTGCAATAAAAACCCTGCCCGAAGTCCTTATTGTGGCCCGACAAGCGTATTTCCGGCGTTTTTATTTCGCAATAGCCGCCGTGATAAACCCTCATTGACGTACCTCCGTCACACGTTGGAAAACGGCACGATGTTGAACACGTCGGTATGCTCCATCACCAACTGTTTGTTATAGGCGAAGAACACCGTCCCGTCGACCGGCGACATTATCCGGCCTATCGTGTTTCCCTCCAACGGGTGGATTATCTCGCATAGCAGGTCGCCCTCGGCCACCTCGTCGCCCACCGAGACGTGCTTTTTAAGCATTCCGGCGCGTGCCGCCTTGACGGTTCTTATCGACTCCTCGTTCAGTATGCGGGTGTGCATACCGCGGTGCAGCGTCCATTTGAGTATCCCCTTGGCGATTAGGAAGCGAAGCGCCGCGTTCACGGCGGTCTGCATAGACTGCTTACCGATGTGGTCGGTGTAGGTCGAAAAGAGCGAGTAGGCGCGGCAACCCCACACCTGCCAATTGTAGTTTAACGTCGTGGTGTCGTAGGGATGCGGCGTCCTGAGCAGGCCGTAAGGCAGGCCGAAATCGGAGAGCGACTCGTAGGTCTCGAGCTTCCCGTAGTCGGTGTCCATCACCTTAATATGCGGCAGGAATTCGCCCTCGCGGTAAAAACTCGCCATCTGTATGCCGTATACGTAGTCTCTAATCGACTTGAACAGCCCGTCCGCGATGCGCTGCGTCGTCTCGCCCTGGTCGTAGCCGGGGAACATACGGTTGATGTCGGTGTTGTCCATAGTCCAAAAGCGCTTGCCGATGTTCATAGAGTAGGTGTTGGCGCAAGGGATAATCATTATGCTTTTGCCTGGGATGACGCACCCGTTTTCCTCCAGGCGCTTGAGCGTGTCAACCAACTGCGCGCAGATTGCCATCTGCTGAATCTCATTGCCGCGCAACGCCCCCACCACGCAACAAGAGCGCTCGCCGGCGCCGAAAGTGTACCCTACGATGTCCATACTCTGGCGGTACGGCGATTTAATCGAGTATATAATGTCCTTAACCATTTTTAACGTCCTCCATTATCCGCGCCAGAAGCGAACCGCCGAAAACGACGGGGTATTCCCGTAGCGTAAACAGCAAGCCGCTGCACGGCGCAAGGGTTTCTTCCACAATGGCGCCGGTGAACGGGTCTATGACGATGCCCACGCTGTCGCCTGTGTTGACGTGGCTGCCGTGCGCGGCGCGCGGTATGAATATCCCCCCCGCGTCGGAATTCAGGAAACCGACGTTGCGGTCCTTTGAGACGAGCGGCGTCCGCGTCTGCCCGCCCGCCCCGCTCCATATACCGAGTTCGCGCAATATGTTCAGTATGCCGTCTAAGAGCTGCGAGCAGTAGCTCTCCGTAATGCGCATCCCGACGCCCATCTCGACCACCAGCGTCTTCACGCCGCGCATATTGAGCGTGTGGGCGAGGGTGGATTCGAGCACGGTAGCCGAGGCGTGTATCCACACGAGGTCGACGTTGAGCATCATCGCGAACGGCAACAGCGCGCCTTCGTTCTGTTCGCTGACGCGCACTTGGGGCACCTCGCGCAGGAAGATGTTGCTTGAGTGGATGTCTATGCACATATCCGCGCCGTCGATGTCACGGATGATGTCGTGCGCCGCGACCTCCGCGAGCGACCCCGACGACGAACCGGGGAATATGCGGTTCATGTCCAGGTCGAACATAGGGAACCCCCGCGTGACGGAGTCTATCCCCAGCGGGTTCACGGCGGGATAGATATCCACAATGCCCGAAAGCTTCTGCTTCCCGTCGCTCAAAATCTTCGCCAGCCGCGCGCAGACGTACTGCCCCTCCAGCTCGTCGCCGTGGGTACCCGTAACGACGCAAACTCGCTTGGAAGCCGCCTCCGGTCCGGCGTTGTTCTCAATACGGTTTTTCTGTATAACAAAGTTCTCCGCGACGGGTAGCGCCGCCACAGACACGGGTTTTATCATCAAGGCCCCCTGTTTACGATACTTGCGGGTATTGGGTCTGTTTCAAAAAGTGTGTAAACTCTTGACAGTATGTAAAGCTAAAGCAATAAGTCAATATTTTTTTCACTACCGTCCCAGACATTTTGGGCTGTAGACCGCATACGCGTTCTAAAACTGCCCCCGCACTCCCATCGCCCCCAGTATCCTCTTGGGGATGTCGGTGTTGTCCATCCGGCCCATGAACCGCTCGCTGCCGACGCCCAGCGCGTAGACGGGTACCGGTTCCCCGGTGTGAGCGCCTGTCGTCCAACCGAAGCCGGCCTCGGCATCCTTGCCTCTGCCGTTTTTTAGCAGCTCCGGCTTTAGCTCGTAGGGGATGCCCGCGTTACCGAGGGATAAACCGCCGGTCGCGTGGTCGGCGGTTACCACAAGCAGCGTCTCATCAGGATGCTTCCTGTAAAACTCAACGGCTATCTCAACCGACCCGGCCAAGTCGATTACCTCGCAGATTACCCCCGCCGCGTCGTTGGCGTGGCCGGCCCAGTCTATCTGCCCGCCCTCCACCATAAAGAAGAACCCTTTGTTATCCACATCTAAGCGGACTGTTCCCGCCCTCGTGAAATCGGCGAGCGTCCACCCGTCCTTGCCGGTACGGTTAGCCGCCGGCACCAGCGCCGAACAGTTACGGGACTCCTCTTGAAGCAGTATTAACTTTTTTGACGCGGGGATTTTCTTTAACTCCGCGGGCGTCCTGGCAACGGCGTAACCCTCTTTCTCCAATTGCGCGAACACGCTCTCCCCCTTGCCGTCTTCACCGCGAGGCCGGAGGAAACCGGAACCGGCGAAAAAATCAAAACCGGACGGCGCGAGTTGCCGCGCGATGGCGTAGAAGTTATCGCGGTTCTCCTCCACCGCGTAGAACACCGCCGGCGTGGCATGGTCAATAGAAACGTTGGTGGCAATCCCAATCCTGTATCCGGCGTCTTTCAGAATGTAAGCAATGCTCTTGTACTTCTGCCCCTGCGGCCCCACGCATACCATGCCGTTGTTCGTCTTGTACCCCGTGGCAAAAGCCGTGCCCGACGCCGCGGAGCACGTTATATAGGAGTCGGCCGAAAACGTGGAAACCAACCCGCCCGCCGCAAACCGGGTAAACGAAAGCTCGGCGTTCCCGACCCTGTCGGAGGCCGCGGACAGAAAAGCCTCGGCGGCGGCGACGTGGGACAGCCCCATGCCGTCGCCTATGAACAGGAAGACGTACTTTGCGGTCAACGACGAGTCGGCGGCGACCGTAAGGTCAATGTCGGCCTGACGGACAGGTTCCTGTTGCCTGGCGCAGCCGGAGAGCATTAAGGCCGCGGCGCACAAAAGCGCGGACAGCAACGGCGTTGTCGATACCGATACCCTCATTTCAGGCCTCTCTTTTAATGTATGAAAATACGTTATTGCGGGCGAATTGTCAAAAGAATTGTTTTTTAACTCGGAAAGTGTTATAATAATATTATGAACCGACAGGAAACACTGACCCTGTTGACCCAAATCCGCGACGGCGCCGTCTCCCCCGAAGACGCCCTGTTTCGGTTGCGCGCCGCGCCGTTTGAGGACTTGGGCTACGCCAAGCCCGACCACCACCGCGGACTGCGGCGGGGTGTCCCGGAGGTGATATACGGGGCGGGCAAAAGCCCCGAACAGATAGCCGGCATCGCCTCCGCCATGCGCGGCGGCGGGCAGGAGACGGTCATCATCACGCGGCTTTCCAAAGACGCCGCCGAAGCGGTCAACAGGAGTATCCCCATCGCCTACCACGCGGACGCGAGGATAGGGCTCGCGGGCGAGATGCCCGCGCCGGACGGAACAGGCAAGGTCGTAGTCGCCACCGGCGGCACAAGCGATATACCCGTGGCGGAGGAGGCGGCGGTTACCGCCGAGGCGCTCGGCAACGAGGTCGTCCGCCTGTACGACGTGGGCGTGGCCGGCCTACACAGACTGACGGCGCGTCTAAGCGACATCATGGACGCCCAGGTAATCATATCCATCGCGGGGATGGAAGGGGCGCTGACCAGCGTCATCGGCGGGTTGGCCGACTGTCCTGTCATAGGCGTCCCGACGAGCGTCGGCTACGGCGCCTCGTTCGGCGGAGTCAGCGCGCTGCTCTCAATGCTCAACTCTTGCGCGTCGGGGGTGAGCGTGGTGAACATCGACAACGGGTTCGGGGCGGGGTATGTCGCGAGCCTGATAAATCATCGGCGTCAAAACAGGAAACAGTAGCGTGGAAACAAAAATATTATACATTGAGTGCGGTATGGGCGCGGCGGGGGATATGTTGATGGCCGGGCTTCTGGAATTGCTTGATGATAATGGGCGCGTTGATTTTTTGAAACGATTGAACGACGCCGGGATACCTGGGGTTGATGTCCGCGTCGAACCGGCTGTGAAGTGCGGAATAGCCGGGACACGGGTGTCGGTCAGCGTTGACGGGCGCGTTGAGGGGGATGAGCAGAGCCACGACAACAACGTCCGCCATGACGACCGTCACGCCGGCAATCATCATCGCGATAACGAACACACTGGTAATCATCACCACAGTAATAACAATCATCGCCATAACGACGAACATCATAATAATCACGCCGCTCACCGCCACAACGACTACGGCGGCATAGAACGCTTAGTCAACAGCCTCCGCGTCGGCGATAACGCGAAGAAAAACGCTCTCGATGTCTACAAACTGCTCGCCGACGCCGAGAGTTACGTCCACGGGAAACCGGTTGACAGGATACATTTTCACGAAGTAGGCGACATGGACGCCGTGGCCGACATTGTGGGCGTTTGCGTGTTGATTGATGAACTCTCTCCCAGCCTGATTCTCGCCTCCCCGATAAACGTGGGCGGCGGCGGCGTGCGCTGCGCACACGGCGTTATGCCCGTCCCCTCCCCCGCCGCGGCCTGCCTGCTGCGGAACATTCCCATATATGGAGACGACGGGCGCGGCGAACTTTGTACGCCGACCGGAGCGGCGCTGCTTAAATACTTTGTCAACAAATTTTGCGCTCTGCCGACGATGTCCGTTGATAAAATCGGTTACGGGATGGGGAAAAAGGATTTCGAGCGGGCGAACTGTCTGCGCGTTTATATCGGTAGCGCCGATAACAGTATTAACGGCGTTAATGACAGCGATGATATTAATAACATCAACGGTATCAATCCCAATGACCGAATCGCCGAATTGGTCTGCGCGCTCGACGATATGACGCCGGAGGCAGTCGCGTTCGCGCAGGAGACACTGCTTTCCGCCGGCGCGCTTGACGTCTGCGCCACACCGACCGTCATGAAGAAAGGACGCGCCGGTATCGTGTTCACCTGTCTATGCCGTATTGACGACAGAGACACAATACTGCCGCTGATGTTTAAGCATACGTCCACATTGGGTATCCGCGAATACATCGTCAACAGATACACCCTGTGTAGGGAGCGGTACGCAATCCAAACGAAATACGGCGCGGCGCGGGTCAAGTCGGCGAGCGGGTTCGGTGTAAAGAAATCAAAGCCCGAGTACGACGACGTCGCGGCCATAGCCCGTGAACACGGGATGTCTTTGGGGGATGTTTTGAAAGAAATAAAATGACGGTTGCGGGCGGCATATACTATACTGACACATAACAATATATACGATTCGTACTCAATATCAAAAAAAGGATTCACAATGGACACAATCGACTGCTACGACGACGCTGATGAGTCTGCCGACCGCGACGATGAGGCGGACGGGTATTACGACAAAGGTCAGACCTTTGTCGTCGAGGGAAAATATAAGGCGGCGCTGTTGTGCGTAAGCAAAGCCATCGAACTGCGGGCTCCCGGCGACGCCTACGATTACTACGGGCGCGGCGCGGTCTATTACAAGCTCGAAAACTACATGGAAGCCGTCCGCGACATAACAAAAGCCATCGAACTGCGCGATGAGGAATACGCCCACGATTATTACGGGCGCGGAAAAGCTTACGTCGAGTTGGAAAAGTTCGACGAGGCTATCGGCGACTTGACCAAAGCGATTGAAATTTGCAGCGCTCCGGCAAACTGGTTTGAAATGACGGAGGACTGCGCCGACGCGTATAACGAGCGCGGAATAACGTATTTCCGTATCGGAAAATACAACGACGCGATAAACGACCTGACACACGCAATCAACATGAGGACGGAGGCGAACCTCTACGATTACATAGCGCGCGGAATCGCTTATCTTGAGAACAGAAATTACGGGAAAGCGATTAGCGACCTGACCAAAGTCATGACATTGAGGATTGAGGAAAACCACATGGATTACCATCTTCGGGCGGTCGCCAATTTTCGCGGCGGGAACCGCAACGCCGCGCTATGCGACGTCGATAAGGCGCTGAGATTAAACCCGAACAGTAAAGAATCTAAGGCGCTGCGTCGGCAAATAACAAGTTCATAATTTACCAAATTCCCGACACACATCCACGCCCAGGATATATATTTGTGCTATGGCGACAACAAAAAGCAAAGCGGCCCCCGGCAAGTCCGGCGATTCCGCCCCTACTTTCGAGTCCGCGCTCTCCGAGCTTGAGAGCATCATAGAGCGATTGGAGCGCGACGACCTCACGCTCGACTCCGCGCTCGGGTACTTTGAGGAAGGGGTGCGGCTGATGCGTTTTTGCGACACCCGTCTCAAATCCGCCAGGGGACGGCTATTGGAGCTCACGCGGGGCGAGGACGGCGAATTTGTGACTAATATTCTTGGCGAAGGCCTCGAATCCTTTACTGACCCGGAGGCCAGCTAGAAATGGATGAACTCAAGGCGTTCATAAAGAGGGTAAGCGAGGCGACGGACGGGGTGTTGGAGAAAGTGTTGCCGCCAGGCAACCGCTACCCATCCTCCATCCATACGCTAATGCGCTATTCAAGTTTTGCCGGCGGCAAGCGCGTGCGTCCGTGCCTTGTCTTGGCCGCTTACGAAGCCTGCGGCGGGAAGGCCGGCGACGAGCGCGTTTTTAAAGCGGCGGCGGCTATTGAGATGTTGCACACCTTTTCACTGATACACGACGACTTGCCGTGCATGGACGACGACGACTTCCGGCGCGGCAAGCCAACCGCGCACAAGGCGTTCGGCGAGGCGCTGGCCGTCTTGGGCGGCGACGCGCTCTGCATATCGGCTTTCGAGACACTGGCCGCCGTGGGGCGGATAGATATTATCGCGGAAATCGCCGCAGCGCTTGGAACCGGCGGAATGCTCGGCGGTCAGGTAGTGGACATAGAGTCGGAGGGAAAGCCCGCGGGCCGGGAGACCGTGGAGTACATACACAAGAACAAGACCGCCGCGCTGATTAGGGCGTCTATCCGCGTGGGGGCGCTGTTGGCGGACGCGCCGCCCGACACGCTGGAAAAGCTCTCGTCATACGGGAACAACGTCGGGCTCGCTTTCCAAGTGGTGGACGACATACTTGACGAAGAGGGAACCACGGAGGCCCTCGGCAAGGACGCGGGGAGCGACGCCGAGAAGGGAAAGGCGACCTATCCGGCGGTCATCGGCATGGACGAGTCAAAGAAGTATGCCCATGAGTTGATAGAAAAAGCGTGGTCGGACATCGCGTTTTTGGGCGATAGGGGAACCATACTGAAAGACCTGGCGGAATACATACGGGTCAGGATTTCGTGACCCCCCAATGCGGTATTTTTATAATAAAATATCAAAAATCCTTCCCAAAGAGGCTTTTTTTCTGATATGTACGCCGGTTTTGATAAAACAAAGAAAACGCCGTGGCTAGAGCTATCCGTGCGCGTGTACGACATCAATATAAAGGCCACAGCATTGATATGGTAAATAAAAGCCGGATTCTCCGCGGCTATGTGTCGTTAGTTGCCAAGATTCGCGAAAACAAAAAGGACATGAATCTTGACGACGCGATAAAAAAGGCGATAACCGAGTGTTTGGGAGAGGGGCTCTTAACCGATTTTTTAAATAAACACAAAGCGGAGGTTATAGATATGCTCGTAACGGAATGGAATTATGATTTAGAAATGGAAGTAAGGGAAGAAAAAGGCATACGAAAGGGGCGACAGGAAGGGCGGCAGGAGGGGCTTCGGGAAGGGCAGTTGCTGGGGCAAAAGGCACTTGTTGACAACATGAGACAAATGGGCAGAAGCATTGATGAAATCGCGGCGTTTACCGGCCTTTCCGTCGATAAAATCTGTAACATCCTGGGCTTGTGAAAACAAGCCCGATTTTCCCAAAAAAAATTTCGGCCCGCCGCTACCGTAGCGGGCAACGTCAAAAGATGGTGAAAACATTACGGCAACGTCAAAACACCGTCATTTCAACGTTCACACCGTTGTAGGGGCGACCGTCCCGGTCGCCCTTTGTTGGACAAACAAAAGGCAGGGCGACCGAGGACGGTCGCCCCTACAACACAATCATCACATCCACACATTATCTTTGCCATCATACACGTTGGTTGGCTTCGCCGAGATAAACAAGTTGGCTTCGCCGAGATAAACAAGTTGCCCCTTGCGGGGCTAACAACGGCGGGGGCGCGGCCATTGAGCGAAGTCGAAATGCGCCTACCGTATCGTGCTTCAGTCCCCAACACAACGAACAGAATAGCCGTAACTCACGTCGTAGAGGTAGTGCTCGATCACGCCGTCGTCGTAGTAGTCCATGCGCCACCAGTAGTACGCGTCGCCGCCCCCGAACTCCGTAGCCGTCCACCAGAAGCCGATGTAGCCGGCACTGAGGAAACTGCCATCGGAGCTGCGGTCGCCGCCCGGCAGAGCCGTAAATCCGTACGCATCCGTCCCATTACCACTTGCTCCGTCATAATCATTCCAACCGGACGTCGACTTCAAATTCCTACCAGCACGCGTCCAATAGTATGCCGTGTCGCTTCCATCTATCCAATTAACTTCCTTTGTCCCGCCTACATTTGCCGCATCCGACAACGCATCCCATTCCGCTTGCGTCGGCAACCGCCATCCACTCCCCAACAACTGACACGCCGAACGCGCCGCCGACCACGTATAAAGCCTCCCATACTTCGCGCAGTTCGCTTGTACCTCACTACTCGTTATCGTCTCCCCATCATGCCCAGCGTCATACACCGGACCACCTTCCCCGTAACACCACGAATCCGACGTCTGCACATTCAAATTCTTCTTCATCCACTTCCGACCGCCTATCGTTACAAACTCAACATCCCCGCCATTACCCCCATTGCAACCCACCCCTGTCAACACCGCTATCTCTCGCGTCTCCCGGTGACTCGCGTCTTGCGTACACGTCCGCGCCTCCAATCCCGGCGCGTCGCACGTCGCGGGCGTCGCCACAACCCAACCACCCCAACTATGGACATGGCCGGGAGCGGGGTCGACTACGGCATCCGACCCGCCGTCACCGCCGCAACCCAACATCCAAAACACACCTGCCGCCGCCAACAACAGCGTCCGCCCATGCCACAGCCCCGTACGCAGCTTCATAAGAAAACTCCTTTGATGAAAATTTGGTTGCCGATTAGGTAACAAATATTACCAGGCCTTAACGGTCGTCTCGTTACTTTCAAGAGATTCCCCGTTGGGCTTAAGCGTGCCGATTCCGCGGGACAGCGCCTCCGCCTCCACGCCGTCCTCAAAGGACATTCCGCAAAGCCCCAAGTAATACGTATAATCCTTATACTGCGGGAAAAACAGCTTAAACCGCGGCAGCTGCTCATCTATCAGTTTGGTAATGTCATCCGTTCTTACGCGGTTTTTCGCCTCAATAAGCGCAATCGATGTTCCGTTGTAGAGGACAACGTCGTACTCGCCCTTTATCTTCGTACCGTCGGGAAGCCTCCTTTTCCTGTTTACGCCCACCTCCATGTCGTCAAACCGCACGCCGGCAAACGTCATTCGCGAGTTAAAAAAACTGTACGCTAAGCTCTCAACGGCACGGCCGTCGCTGTCGCTAAGACCCGCTAACTGGCTTTTCGTCTCATTAACCACACGGTCTAATTCGGCAAATGACGCCGCCATGCTGGCGTTAGCCGCCGCGATCTTGGCATCTGTCTCCACCTTAGACGCCGCCATTTTGGCATCTGACGCCGCAATACTGGCATTGGCCTCCGCGATCTTGGCATCTGTCTCCGTCTTAGACGCCGCCATCTTGGCATCTGTCTCCACCTTAGACGCCGCAATGCTGGCGGTCATTGCCAACAGCGACTTGTCCATCTTCTCACCCAAACGCTCAATACTCTCGCCGAGACTCTTATTCATGGCGATTATTGCCTTTTCCAGCCCATTGCCGGCCGCTCTCCTGGCTATTGCCTTTGACTTTGGGACTGGGGCAACCTTTTTGGACACTGCCCTTTTTTTAGTTTTTACCGCCATATTGCTCTCCTTTAATAAAAATGATAAACCAACATCCGCCCGGCTGAAATCCGGGAACCCCTACCGCGGTAATATAATGTTTTCGCGGGGGAAAGCCGATTTTTTCTTAAATCTTTTCCCCTAAAAACTCCCCGATATTGACTAACAGCGCCTCCAAACCGCTTATGAACCCCGGCGTGTGTTCATCTATATATTCGCGGTTTTCCTGCCGGCCGGCCATCTCCAGGGCCAAAGCCGTCGCCGACAGCCCGGCTGCGCCGATACTTGCCAGAGCGCTTTTTAGCCCATGGACGTAGGTGGTGTAGAGGCGCAGGTCGGACGCGTTTAAGGCGTCGTTTATTTCGTTGATTTTTTCCTGCCCGCCCTTGTGGAAGACGCCTATTATCCGCTTGTAAATTTGCGCGTTGCCGTGCATCATTTCTAGCCCCTTGGCGGTGTCTAAGCCCTCTATTTTCATCTCGGCGGACGCATTGCCGGTGGCGGTTCTTGCCGTAGCCGCCAGGTCTTCAGGGCGGACGGATTGTTTATCATTGCCCGCCGCATGGGTCGCCGGATTGCCGGTAACCGCGGCCGCGATATCTTCTTCGGTTTGCGTGACCTGCTTTTCTTTGGGTATCCACCTTTCGAGGACGGCGCCCAGTTTCGAGATTTCTATGGGCTTGGAGATGTAGCCGTTGAAGCCGCTGCGCTCGAACATCTCTTTCATGCCGGAGACGGCGTTGGCGGTTAGAGCTATTATCGGGAGCTCCGCGTAGCGGCTGCCGAGGGCGCGTATTTGCGCCGTGGCCTCTATGCCGTCCATGTCGGGCATCATGTGGTCCATGAAGACTATGTCGTAGCTGCGCACGGTTACGGCGTCTATGGCTTCCGTGCCGCTGAGGCAGGTATCGACCGCTATGTCATATATCGAGAGCAGGCCCTGGGCGACCGCGAGATTTGTGGGGACGTCGTCCACGACAAGAACCCTCGCCGCCGGCGCTTTGAACAGCGCCGCGGCGGCCGCCCCGTCGGCAACGCCCTCCTGCCTGCATATCTCCTGCGGCAACTCGACCGTGAACACGCTCCCCTTGCCGTACTCCGACCGCACATCTATCGTGCCGCCCATAGCCTTTACGAGGCTGCGCGTGATGGCGAGGCCTAAGCCCGTCCCCTCTATCCCCTTGTTTTTAACCAGGTCTATCTGGACAAAGTCTTTGAAGAGCTTGCTTATATCCTCCGGCCTTATGCCCCTGCCGCTGTCGGCTATCTCTATTATGATATTCACGACCTCGTCGTCAATGCGACGGCACTTCACGGACAGGGAAACAAAGCCTTTGGCCGTGTACTTGACGGCGTTACCCAAAAGATTGAGGATGATTTGGCGGATTCTCGCCTCGTCGCCCACCAGAGCCTGCGGGATGCCGTCGTCAACGTCTACGCGGAACTCTATCTGCGAATCCGCGACCTTTATCCCTATAATGCTCGTGACGTCTTTGACGAGCGACATGAAGCGGTAGCCGGCGGGAACGATTTCGAGCTTGCCGCTGTCTATCTTTGAGAAGTCGAGGATGTCGTTGATGATAGAGAGCAGGTTCGAGCCCGACTTCCTTATGGTGAGCACGTGCTCCCTGGCGCGCGGCGGCATATCCTTCTCGCGTATGGCGAGCTCGGCCATGCCCAGTATGGCGTTCATGGGGGTGCGTATCTCGTGGCTCATCATGGCTAAGAACTCGCTCTTGTACTTTGAGGAGGCTTTGAGGGAGTCCATGGTGCGGCGCAGCGATCTCAGGAAGCGGGCGATGAAGATATTGGAGACGACGAATATCATAGCTATCACGACGAGCATCACCACAAAGACGGCGGCGACGGGGGTCTTGTAGTCGTCCGAGGTATCGGGCATGATTGCCGCGGCGTACCACTCAAGCGCCGGAATGGCGCAAACGGCGGTCTTGCCGGACGGGGAGTCGCGGGTTACTATCCCGCCCTCTTTGAGCCCGAGCGCCATGCTCAAAACGCCCTCGCCCGCGGTACCCAAAATATCCGTGATGAGCCTTTTATCGACCACGTGCCCGACATCACGCGAGCCGGTAATCTCCCCGCCGGCGTTGAAATAGTAGATATCCGCCTTGCCGGTATGCTGCTCGTAAATTTTTTGTATAAACGCGGTAATATCGACGCCCAGGCCGACCATGCCCAGCGGCTTGGCCCGTTCCTTATCGAAGACCGGCGCGTTTATCCACAGATTGGTAACTTTGAGGTCCGGGTTGTAGTTGATGTTGAAGTTGTACTCCCTGGTTCTGTAGAGCGTCATGTTGTACCAGTAGTTCTCCGGAGCTTCCGGATCGACGATGTAGGGCGCGTTGTCGTCGATGTAGAACTTTTTGTCTTTGTCACTTACCCAAAAGACCGATACTGACCGCGCGTGGCCTCGATAGGCTTTGAGCTCCTCAATAGCCATATTCTCAAGCCCGTGTGTGCCGGGGTCTCCAATGTAACGCCTTATAATCGGCGACTCCGCCATCTTCACGGCGAAAGCAATCTCGCTGTTGACGAAAGCCGAAAGCATTATGCGCTCGTTCTCAAGCATTCGCATGAGCTCGTTGCCCTTGTTGTCCCTTATAATATGCCGCATTGAGAAGAAAAAGGCCGTGCCGCCGACAATGAGGATTATCAGGAAAAGCGCGATTGAAAACGCGACGAACTCTTGCACTGAGCCGTAGCGCTTGTCTTCGGTTTCGGGTTCGGTTTTAGGTTCGCTGTTCATTATGCTCTATGATACTCTTAATAGTAACAGTTACATAGTGATAGTAGATTAGACGCAAACCCTGTCGAACAGTATCGGGTTTCTCAATATAAATATACTTTACGGGCGCGGCAAAAAGCAAGCGGTTGAAGATTTTCAACGCGGCGCCGGTGCTGTCGGCGCCGTCCGACGCGTCAGGGCAACGGGGCGCAAAGGATTGCAATGGGAATCGGGTGGACTTTACGCTGTAAGCGCAGTAAAGCATAATCGGGTCGTCTGCGGACGCGAAAAAGAAAATGGCATAACGGCGGCCGGCCGCCGGCAAGCCCTTTTTCTAAAGATTTTGACTTTCAGCGTCCATATATTATATTTGTTAATTGTCGCGGCAGCACCCGAAACCATCCATGCCATAAGTCAAAGTATACGGTATCAACCGGGGGCATCAATAATGCTATATGCGCGTAAGGATAAAGTAAAAGTCGGCGTATTGGGCGCGACCTCCTACACGGGGGCCGAACTTGTGAGGCTGCTTAGCTTCCACCCCGGCGCGTCGATTCGCTACGTCTCCTCTCAGAGCTACGAGGGGAAGACGCTTTCCTCCGTATTTCCGGCGCTTGCGGGGATATGCGACGACGTGTTGCTATCGCCGAGGGAGGCCGTCGCTACGGACGCGGAATGCGTCTTCTCGTGCCTGCCGCACGCGGCCAGCGCCGAGCTTTTGTTGCCTGTTATCGAGCGTGGGATAAAGGTGATTGACCTCAGCGCCGACTTCCGGCTCAGGGACGCTAACGTCTACAAGGAATGGTACTGCGACGAATCGCACCCCGGCCACCCCGCCCCGCAGTTGCTTGAAAAGGCGGTCTATGGGCTATGCGAGCATTACCGGGAACATATTGCCGGAGCGTCCATTATAGCCAACCCCGGCTGCTACGTGACCAGCGTCCTCTTGCCGCTACTCCCCCTCTACAAGGGCGGGGTGAAGATTGATTGGGCGATAGCCGACTCGAAGTCCGGGGTCAGCGGGGCGGGGCGGGGGCTAAAGCAGAACACGCACTTCCCGGAGGCCAACGAGAACTTCAGCGCCTACTCAATCGGGCACAGGCACAGGCACACGCCGGAGATGGAGCAGGAACTGTCGGTCGCGGCGGGCAGGCCGGTAACGCTCACCTTTTCGCCGCACCTCTTGCCGGTGAACCGGGGGATACTGTCAACGATATACCTGAAGACGGAGAGTACGGCGGCGGAGTGCGCCGAGACAGTCAAAAAGTTCTACTCCGGCGAGGCGTTCGTGCGGGTGCGCGGCGCGTCGGATTTGCCGCAAATATCCTCCGTTGTCCACACAAATTATTGCGACATAGCCTTTACCGGCGGCGGCGCGGGGCAGCCGGTTATCGCGGTGTCGGCGCTTGACAATCTGGTGAAGGGGGCGAGCGGGCAGGCGTTGCAAAATATGAATATCATGTTTGGGCTTCCGGAGACGGCGGGGCTTTTGCGGTAAAACAAGATTTTTTCACGTGGGAAGTAGCGTTAGTCACACTTAACACGCCGGTTCATCCGTGTAACGACGAAAAAGGGGCTTATTTTGACGGAGAATAAAACAAATACGGCTAAGTCTTCGGCAAGCGCAAACGGGGCCAACCAGTATATTTATATTGTTCAGGCGTCGCTGGAGCCGTCAAAATGCAAAATCGGCAAGACCAATGACCTTGACCGGCGGCTGAAAGAATATAATAACATGACCGGCAAGTCCCAGGAAAACGTTTACAGGTATCTGTTCACCTGTGAGGTTAAAGATATGGCGCGGGTGGAAAGCGCCGTTAAAAAAGAGTTTTTCGAGGTTCGTGAGGACGCGGCCAAAGAAATATACTTTTACACCATCCACCTGTTTAAGAAATATGTCGATTTTATTAAATCGCATAAGTTGTTCGTAAAGGAAATTTTCATCAAAGAGGATGATAACGGGCAAATAGTAAAAATAGTGAAAAAAACAACGCCGTCCCTTGCGGTTCGGGGGCTGTCGCCGAAAGATGTGATGCAAAAAGCGCAGAAAGTAAAAAATGATGAATTTTACACCAGGTAT
>JAITCM010000133.1 GCA_031283085.1 Chitinispirillales bacterium
TCGCTCAATCTCATACTGATTCTCGCCGGATAATCTCCGCGTCCCGCGGCCCCGCCACATCCGCGGCCGCCGTCCGCCTGCCGGCGTTAATTCTCGTTCATGGCGGCAAATATTCATACCTGGTTACTATTATTTATAATTGTCGGCTGGTTTTTATTAATACTTATTTGATGTAGTTTAAAAACGGCCATACCGCGGACGGGTAGAAAATATTGCTTTTTTCAAAGTCAATTATTATTTTAATATTAGGAGGGGAGGGCTTCCGATTATGGCAGGCACAAACGTAAGATACAAACCGTTGCCGGTAGACAAGTCTCTATTTGACCGCGTAATCGAGGGAGGTTCCTACTATGTGGATAAGACGCTGTTTGTCAGGGACCTTATAGACAGGGACGCGGCGGTTGTTCTCTGTACCCGCACTCAGCGATTCTTACAGCGAGCATTTCGGGTTTAAGACGGCAAGTACGCAAAAGAACTGGAAACGGAATGCTATACCGATATTGTCAAGTACGGGGTCGCGTTTTGCAAGAAAAGCTGCGAGGTAAGAAAAGGATAGCGGAGACCGTCACTTCGCGGCCTCTATATCGAGTTTGATGTGTTCAATGTATCTGCCCTTGACAGCCACTTTCTTCAAGTCCGGCGCGTACAATACGCCCCACAGTTCCATCTCGTAGTACGCCTGCGCGTCCTCCTGCCAAAAGACAATCTCGACGGCCCCCATGCTGCGGTGCCTGACGCTTGACGCCGTATTCTCGGATTGCTCGATATGCGCCTTCTTCCTGCCAAACCGACCGGCGGCGCCGCCACTCCCGCCCCTCGTCGACGAAGTCCAACCCAAACGCGGCCTTACACGGGGGCCGGCGTTGTCGGGGAACTCCCTCACTATGGGGCGATGCGTCACGTCAAAGTAACGGAGTTCCATGTCAACCAAACGTACCGCCGAAGGAGAGCCTTGCTCGCGCCGGGAGTGCGCCAGTCTGCCGCCGTTCTTAAACGACAGCCACAGATAAAACGGGACGGTGTCGGGGTTGAATATCTTGAAAGTTCCTATAAGGCGCAAATCGCCGTCCCCGCCGTCCTCACCGCCGGCGGATACCACAGTTCCATCCTCCCCGACGACATCGGCTATGTACGGCGAAACCTGCGAATAAGCCGTACCGGCGAAGAACAGCAGGGCGGCGAGAGATAGAAAGATGCGCCTCGCAATGAACGTCATTGCGAGCGCAGCGAAGCAATCTGGAAAGCCGCCACACTTAAAACCCACACATACCGGGCAATATTTAATTGATACTTCAATATTCGGCGTTTCATTAAACCGCTCAATAAACAAACTTCACCTCCTTGCCCGTAACGGCCCGCGGCCACTCGAAGGTAAAACGGCGGGTCTGACCCGGCATTATTGAATTGCTCTTGCCGGTTAACTCCTTGATATACCTGCCGCCTACGGTTATTCGAAGCTTATCCGCGGAGACGCGCCCGGCCCCCCTGTTCTCCGCCACAATCTCTATCTTGCCGTCCCCGATAGCCTTAGACGACACAAACGCGAGCTTCCCCGTCTTAACGGCGTCCAACAGAATGACGGTGTAATAGTTTGTGGTCATTCTCACATTCACGTTAACGCCGTTATCCTCCTCTCCCACATCTATAGGCACCTCCTGCGAGTAGAGCACGTAAGCCTTGTCCGATGTTATCTTTCCCTTGCCCCTGTACTGAACCTGAACGGTGGCGCGCTCCTTGGGGTATAAGATAACCTGCGCCGGATGCACCACAAAGTCGGAACTCTTGGGAAGCCCCTCCTTGACAAGCAGCCCGTCCATGTCTAACCGCCGCTCAAGTACGCTTATCTGTATCGCGGCGGGGCCGCCGCCGATATGCACGAGCTCGACCATCGCCGTTTTCTCGCCCTTGTCCGCGAGGAACTTTATCAGGGCCGGCTCAATGGTAAACGCCGCGAGGGCGGATTGGGCGGCGAATAGCGGACATATAAACGAAAGAACTTGCCTGCAGTTCATATATTCTCCTTATTCTATAGCGGAGGCTCTCCGAGATATTCGGAGAGCCTGATTGGTAAACCTGATTGCCGTCACTGATGGACAAGCATTGCCAAACGGCCGTCCATACCTTAGTCCGCCAAATTGTGTGTAAGCTCGAATGTGAACGTTTCACCGTAATTACCGTTAGTCGCTTTTTTCTCCAGGATATCCACGGTATTGTTCATCCCAACGTTTATATAGAAGTGTTGAAGATGTTTAGCGTCCGTCGCGTTGGGAGGGGTGATTCGGGGCGTAGCGAAAGTAGAGCCGCCGGCAATCGTGGTCCAATTAAGATTTCGCTCTGCAAGATCAACGCTGTACGCTCCACCCAAAATTGCCGCAAAACTTGCTTCTGTAGGAATGAGCGTTGAGGCGTCAAGAGCGTCATATTTCGCGGTACCAGTTAAGATAGCCGGAGTAATCGTTACCGGCGGATAATCGGCATAGGCTGCCGGCGCCCCTAAAGAATAGTACGTAGTTTGTCCGGCGCTTGTGTTCAAATCCGCGCCTAAATCGCAGATGCCGATTCTGACGTACAGCTGAACCGTGTCATAAGTACCGGTGCCTGCTGCGTTAAGCCATCCCGGCTCCGATCCGGCGGTACTTAATGATTTATTCACGTAGACCAGGCTTTTCGGTTCTCCCGGGTTTGTACCCTCTACTTTAGGCACATCGGGTGAGCCTGGTTTTTGGCACATATCAGTGTTCCAAGGATTCTCATCATAACCGCTCGGGCAATCAGGAGTTCCATTCGGGGTCGGGGCTCCCTCATGTACGAGTTTCCCACCCCACCTGGTCGTCATTTTGACATCCCACGCGTCCGCGGTTGTCGTTATTCGTAATATACCGAGAGTTCCGACTTTATCCTTGTCGTCTCCGGCCACGGTCAAGCCGTTGGCCAATAGCGCCGCTTTATCAAGTGTCTTCACCTCGATAGCTTCGATTCTCGCCGTATCCTCAATAGCAATGTCAAACCCGACTTTCATCTCCGCCGTGCATCCGGTCCCGACGCACACATCGTCCGCCGCCGCCATCCCAACCGCCCCGGCAACCGCCAAAGCGGCCGCCGCCAACTTCCAGCCAAATCCAAACTTCTTACTCATATTCCCCTCCTTTGAAAGGGTATACAGCAAAAAAAGGTTATAAAACGGTTAATGTCAAACAACGTAAAACAGCAGTTAAAACCAACGTAAAAATTAGACACTGTTTCGCGATTATTCCCAACACCGTTTTTGCCATACATTTCAGACTGATTCACCTCCCAAATCCCAGAAAGGCTCTGCCGGCCGTACACGTTTTTTTCGC
>JAITCM010000003.1 GCA_031283085.1 Chitinispirillales bacterium
ACCCGTTTCCTGAAATAGCCGTATTCTTCGACTCCGTCGGCGCGTCCCGCTCCGCCCCGGTCTCCGTGGCCGTTGGCGTCAGCGGCGGGGCGGACTCAATCGCGTTGCTGAATATCCTGCGCCTGTACCGCGGCGGCCTCGGCATCGGCAGGCTCGCCGCGGCGCACGTCAACCACGGGCTTCGCGGGGCGGAGTCGGACGGGGATGAGGATTTTGTCCGTGACGAGGCGGCGAAGCTGGGGGTTGAGTTCTTCAGCGTCCGTTTGGGTCATACGGGCGACGGCTGTGTCGATACATACGAATCTTGTCGCCGGGACAGCGTAAGTATTGATACCGATGAGCGTCATTGCCCCGTTATTGACACGGATAATACCGATAATGCCGGCGGCGGTTCCGGCATTGAGGCCTGGGCTCGCCGCGAGCGTTACCGGTTCTTTTCCGCGGTCAGGCGGGAGCGCGGCGTGGATTGGGTGGCCACGGCGCATACGGCCGACGACCAGGCCGAGACGGTGCTTTTGCGTTTGGCGCGCGGCGCCGGGCTTCGCGGGTTGCGTGGGATACTGCCGGTTCGCGGCGACGGGATTATCAGGCCGATGCTCGGCGTTGAGCGCCGCCGCCTTTTGGAGTGGCTGTCGGAGCGGGGCATCGGGTATCGTACGGACTCGTCGAACGCCGACCCGCGTTTCAGGCGCAACCGGATTCGCGCCGAGGTCGTCCCGAAGCTGTTGGATTGCGACCCGTCGGCGGTGAGGAACATCGCCGCCGCCGCCGCCGCCGCGCAGGCCGCCTGGGGGGGCGTCGAGGGGCGGGCGGGGGAGTGGATAGGCCGGTACGCGCTAAGGGTCAGCCCGGAGATATTCCACGTGGAGAAAGCCGGGCTTATGGACGCCGCCGCGCCGCCGGCGCGGGAGGCGTTGCTTGTCCTGTTCGACGAGCACGGCATTCCGCCGTCGCGCCTTCACATAGAGAGGGCGGTATCGGCGCTTTCGGGAACGATGCTTTCGGGCGGCGAATATCTTTTGCCCGGCGGGTGGAGTATGTATTGCCGCGACGACCGCGTTTGCTTTGTGAAAAAAACAGATTAACCGGTTATTATCGGTATGCCCTGACATTGTTTTTAATCCTGTTAATCCTTGTTTTTAATCCTGTTAATCCTTAATAATCCTAAAAATCCCAATCCAATTTACAAACATTTTACACACTCGACACGGACGCGACACCCTCCTGTGGTATCTTTTTAATCAGGGACGCGGCTGCGTTCCCCTGTTTTTGCGTTTTGCTGCCGGAGAGCTTTGTATTGATATTCAATAGTAATGTTTGTCATACTTACCATCAAAAAAGGAGTTTTGCATGAACAGGAAAGTCTTGTTGGTCGGTTTCGGTCTCGCGCTCGCTACGGTTTGTTCGGGTTTCTTTGTCAGCGCTTTTGCTCAGGGCAAGGCGAAGAAGAGGGAGATTACGGTTATTTCCCGCGAGGAGAGTTCCGGGACGCGCGGGGCGTTTGACGAGCTTATGAAGATTACCGACGGGAAGACGAATATGCTCTTTGAGGAGGCTGTGATAGTGAGTTCTACGGACGAGGTCGCCTCCAAGGTTGAGGTGGACAAGAACGCCATCGGTTACACTTCCATAGGCGCGATTACCCCCAAGGTGAAGGCGCTCACGGTTGACGGCGTAGTGGCGAAGGAAGAGAACGTCAAAAACGGCACCTATAAGATTTCCCGCCCGTTCGTGGTAGCGACGCGCACCGGGACGTCCCTGCCGATAGCCGCGGACTTTGTCGCTTTCATAGCGTCTAAGAGCGGCCAGGCGGTTGTTTCCAAGGCCGGCTATATCCCGATTGACGGCGCTCCCGATTACAAAGCCGCGAATCTGACCGGCAAGGTGACCCTCTCCGGCTCCACCTCGGTCGAGAAGGTCATGGAGAAGCTGAAGGAGGAGTACCACAAGCTAAACTCCAACGTCAAGGTTGAAATCAACTACAACGGGTCCTCGGCGGGCATAAAAGACTGCCTTGAAAGCAAGAGCGACATAGCGATGAGCTCGCGCGAGTTGAAACCGGAAGAGAAAACGAAGTTGGCCGGCACAACTTTCGCCCTCGACGGGATAGCGGTAATCGTAAACAAGACCAACGAACTAAGCGCAATCAAGTCGGAGACGGTAACGAAGATATTCAAAGGAGAACTCCGTTACTGGAATGATATAACAGCGCAGTGACCAAATAGTAGATAGATTTTGACGTATGTGTTTTCGCGCCGCAGTGCGGCGCATGTTTATGGGGGGCGTTGCGGGGGGGGTTATCCCCCCGCAGGGTGGGTAGCGGAATAAAAACGGGCAAAGCCCGTTTTTATGTAGCGAGGGAGGGCGGAGCCCTCCCCTTAAAATATATTTTGAATTTGACGTTGTTTTTTAAGGAATAAGTCATGACCGACGCAAAAGAAGAAAAAAAAGACAAAACCGACAACGGCGAGAAAGAAATAAGAATCGCCGCCATAAAGGAAAGGGGGGCGGAGTACTTCTTCCTCTTATGTTCCCTAATGTCCATCGGCGCCGTTTTATTGATATGTTTCTTTATCTTTCGCGGCGCCTGGCCCACCATCAAGTCTGTCGGGTTGTGGCACTTTCTTACGTTTGACAAGTGGAAGCCGACCGACGTCCCGCCGCTCTTCGGGATATTCAACATGATAGCCGGCAGCGTTTATGTCACGCTGGGCGCCTGCGTTATCGGGGTGCCGGTGGGCATTTTTTCGGCGGTGTATATGGCGAAGTACTGTCCGTACCGGATATACCCCGTGATGACGCAGTTCGTGTCGCTGCTGGCCGGGATTCCGTCCATCATCTACGGGTTCTTCGGGATGATGCTGATAGTGCCGTTTATCGCGGAGTATATGAGCGGCAACGGGAACAGCGTTTTGGCGGCGAGCGTCGTGCTTGGGATAATGATTCTGCCGACGGTGATAAAGGTGTCGGAGGTGTCGATACGCGCCGTGCCCAAGGCCTACTTTGAGGGGGCGCTGGCGCTTGGGGCCACGAAGGAGCAGGCGATATTTTTTGTTGGGATACCGGCGGCCAAAAGCGGTATTTTGGCCGGAATAATATTGGGCATAGGCCGCGCGATAGGCGAGACGATGGCGGTGGTGATGGTCGCCGGAAACTCGAACATCCTGCCGAAAAGCGTATTCAAGTCGGTCAGGACGCTTACGGCCAATATAGTTTTGGAAATGGGCTACGCCTCGGACGCCCACTACGACGCGATAGTGGCTACGGGCGCGGTGCTGTTCCTGTTTATATTACTGTTGAACATGGTATTGAATTTTATAAACAGGGACGCGAACGCGGCGGGGGGGTTGTCGTAGTAGCGGTTGGCGTTGATTTTAGATTGCTTCGCTACGCTCGCAATGACGGTCATTACGGGGAGCGAAGCGACGAAGCAATCCAAAGAAATTGATTTTCGTAGATATCGGGGGTTGTCGTGAAAAATATCGTATCTTTGTCGCTGAGGTATTTCGTCTATATCGCCATGTGCCTGACCGCGCTGTCGCTCTTCGGCATACTCGGCTATATTCTCATAAACGGTGTTATGGCGTTCAGGCCGTCGCTCATAATCGGCGAGTACACGTCGAGCAATCCGGCCATCGGGTTTTCGGTGTTTACCACCTGCGTGATGATTGTTTTGACGCTTCTCATCGCCGCGCCGCTCTCTATCTTTTGCGCCGTCTATTTGACGGAGTACGCGAAGCGCAAGAACAGGCTTGTCACGTGGATTCGGCTTGCCACGGAGACGCTTGCCGGGATACCCTCCATTGTTTTCGGGCTGTTCGGCGCGATATTCTTTGGGACGGTGATGCGTTTGGGGTACTCTATAATGACGGGTTGTTTGACGGTCGCGATAATGCTTTTGCCGGTTATAATCCGTCAGACGGAGGAGGCGATAAAGTCTGTGCCGGATATGTACAGGGAGGGCAGTTACGGGCTTGGGGCGTCGAAGCTGCGGACGGTTTTTCGGATAGTTTTGCCGTCGGCGATGCCGGGGATTCTCTCCGCGGTTATTTTGAGCATGGGCAGGATTATCGGCGAGACGGCGGCGCTCATATTCACGCTGGGGTCCGTGGCGCAGTTTCCCGGCAGTCTGCTTGACAGCAGCCGGTCGCTTGCCGTGCATATGTACATATCGACGCGGGACGGCGGGTCGGCGGGGCGCGAGGTGGCGTTTTTCACCGGCGCGGTGCTGATTGTGGTCATATTGCTCATGAATATAGGCGCATCCTATTTGGGTGGAAAGGTGGGTAAGGATTTTGAAAATTAAAGTTGAGGATATGAATCTTTACTACGACACGTTTCAGGCTCTCATCAACGTTAACCTCGACGTGGTGGAGAATGAGATTACGGCGTTTATCGGGCCGTCGGGGTGCGGCAAGTCCACCCTGCTGAAGTCGCTCAACCGTATGAACGACCTCGTCGAGAGCTGCCGCATTACTGGCAAAATCCTTTTTGACGGGGAGGACATATATGGCAAGAAGATGAACGTGAACGTTTTGCGGAAGCGGATGGGTATGGTATTCCAGAAGCCCAACCCGTTCCCTATGAGCGTGTACGACAACATAGCCTACGGCCCGCGGACGCACGGCATAAAGAAGAAGCGGGAGCTGGACAGGATAGTGGAGGAGAGCCTGAAGAACGCGGCTATTTGGGACGAGCTTAAGGACAGGCTGAAGAAGTCGGCGCTCGCCATATCGGGCGGGCAGCAGCAGCGCCTGTGCATAGCGCGGGCGCTTGCCGTCAAGCCGGAGGTCATTTTGCTCGACGAGCCGACCTCGGCGCTCGACCCCATATCCACCACTAAGATTGAGGATTTGTTGACGGAGCTTAAGGACAGGTACACTATAGTCATTGTTACCCACAATATGGGGCAGGCCGCCCGCATATCCGACAAGACGGCCTTTTTCCTGCACGGGGAGATTGTGGAGTTCGGCAAGACGATAGAGCTTTTCTCGCGGCCTAAGGACAAAAAAACAGAGGACTATATAACTGGGAGGTTTGGCTGAAATGCGCAATAGGTTTGATCAGGAGCTGAAGAAGTTGCACGACGACCTGGTGTCGATGGGTACGTTCATAGAGAAGACCATGGACAAGACCATGTCGGCCTTCAGGACGAACGACTACGCGCTGGCGCGCGAGGTTTACGACAACGACGATATCGCCGACGAGCTCGAGATAAAGGTGGAGCGGCGCAGCCTGCGCATCCTCCTCTCGCAGCAGCCGGTGGCGAGGGATTTGCGTACGATTTCCACCGCCCTCAAGATGATTACCGACATGGAGCGCATCTGCGACCAGGCGAAGAGCATCTCGGAGATAGTGCTGCGCTTTGAGGGCAAGGAGTTCAAAAAAACCGCGGATATCTTGCAAATGAGCGAGAAATGTGTTATAATGGTAAATAAGAGCATAGACGCCTTCATAAACGACAGTTTGGAGCTGGCCAGCGATATAGAAAAGTTAGACGATGAGATAGACGCGCTTTTCAAGCGCATTCACGACAGCATGGCCACGATGATAACGCATGACCCGAACAGCGTGGAGCAGGCGATAGACGTTTTGATGATAGCGAAGTATTTAGAGCGGATAGGCGACCACGCGGTCAACATATCCGAGTGGGTGGTATTCAACATTACGGGGGAGCACAAACACAGGCTGTTGATATAATGAGTTTGATTTTTATTATTTGACGTTGACTTTATCCACCCCGAAAGGCAAAAAACGTGATATATATTGTCGAGGACGACGGCGCGATAAGGGAGTTGGTGGCGGCCACGCTTGAGGCGGCCGGGCATGACGTGAAGGCGTTTGACTGCGGCGGCGCGATGTTCGCGCACCCTGACTTCGCCAAGGCCGACCTGTATCTGCTCGACATCATGCTGCCCGACATGAACGGCCATAAGATAATGGAGAAGCTCAAAAAGTCGACGGACGCCCCCGTGATATTCCTCACCGCCAAGGGCGAGGAAATCGACAAGGCGACCGGCCTGCAGCTGGGCGCCGACGATTACGTGACAAAACCCTTCGGCGTGCTGGAGCTTTTAGCCCGTGTCAAGGCGGTCATGCGCCGCTACCAAAAGACCCACCCGCAGGCGGTCATGTCTTTCGAGAATCTGACGATAGACACGGAAAGCAAGACCGCGTCGGCCTTCGGCAAGCCCGTTAAACTGACATACAAAGAGTTCGAACTGCTGCTCTACTTGGCGCAAAACAGAAACAAGGTACTGTCAAGAGACCAAATCCTGTCCTCGGTATGGGGCTTCGATTTTGACGGAATCACGACGAGGACGGTAGACATACACATAAAGACGCTGCGCCAAAAATTAGGCGACAACGCCGACAAGCCGCTCATTATAGAAACGGTGCGGGGGTATGGGTACAAGTTCGTGTGTGAACTGGTGGATGTCGATGATGAATAGTATTTTGACTTTTAATTCATAGATAAAAATGTCCAAAACCGACTTCGGATTCCTGAAAAAATACGCGCTGATAGTAGCCGCCGTCGTGCTCGCGTTAGTGAGCCTCTCTTTTATTTGGTTTTCCCACAACAAGCAGCGCCTGATATACAATTCGCTGCACACCGCCGCCAAAGTTTTGCGTGAGAGCGACAACATCAGCGACTACAGGGAGTTCGCGGAGGATTTCAGGGATGTGCGGGTCACGGTGCTCGACGGGCAGGGCAACGTGCTGGCCGACAATCAGGCGGAGAGCGCGGATATGGACAACCACGCCGCCCGCCCGGAGTTCATTGAGGCGCAAGCCGGCGATTACGGCGGCGATGTCAGGAAATCCGAGACCACCGGCAAACAAACCGTCTACGTTATGGTGAAGCTGAAGAACGGCACCTACGTTCGCCTTGCCCAGTCCGCCGGGCTCTCCTACGAGTTTTTGCTGTGGCTTTTCACACCCATCGTCTTCCTCTGCCTCAGCATAGCGGTGCTGATATTCGTGTTCGTCAAGAACAAGCAGGTGGAGAAGATGCGCCATGATTTCGTGGCCAACGTGTCGCACGAGCTCAAGACCCCGCTGACCTCCATCAAAGGCTTCGCGGAGCTGACGGCGACGGGGCTTGTGACGGACATGGAGTCGGTGAGGGGCTACCAGCGAAAAATCGTGAGCCAGAGCGACAGACTCTTAGCCACGATAAACGACATCCTCCACCTCTCGAAGCTGGAGAGCGCGGCGCATATGGAGCTTAGGGAGGTGGATACGCGCTCGACCGCCGACCAGGTGAAGGAGGCCCTGAAGATTTTGGCCGACGAAAAGGACATCATCATACAGGTATCGGGCGAGGGGAAAATAATGGCGGAGCCGGAACCCATATACCATCTGATATACAACCTGACCGACAACGGCATTAAATACGGCAAGGGCGGCGGTTTTGTGAAGATTACCCTGAGCGGGCAAAAGATAACGGTGGCGGACGACGGGATAGGCATCCCCGAAAAGGATTTGGAGAGGGTCTTTGAGCGCTTCTACCGTGTGGACAAATCGAGGTCGGCGGAGCGGGGCGGGACGGGCCTCGGCCTGGCAATCGTGAAGCACACCGTCCAAAAGTACGGCGGCACGGTGTCGATAAAGAGCGCCGTGGGGGCCGGTACCGAGGTGCTTGCGGAGTTCGGGAAGCAGTTTTCAAAGAATTTACCCGCCTGTTACGCGCGCTAAATTTCCCAATCGTATTTTTTACGTGAAGCCGTTAAACAAACCACCTTTTTGAAAGGGGAAGTTATGGGTATCGGGAAATTTGCCGTTGCGGTTGCGGTGAGCGCGTTTGTGATAAGCGGGGCCGTTTTTGCCCAGGAGCCGGTTGAGGCGGAGGCGGTGGAAGTCGACGAGGAAACGGTTGAGGAGGAGGCAGCGGCGCCGGCGCCGGCTCCCGCGGCGGCGCCCGTCGTCGCGGCGGCGCCGGTCGTCGCCGAAGCGCCCGCTCCGGCCGCTCCGGCTCCGGCCCCCGCGGCCAAGCCGGAGACTAAGGTAGACCTCTACGGGGCGGTGCAGTACCGTTTCAGAGACAGGCTGCACTCAATCACCGATACGGCCGGTAAATCGGGCTCCACAAACGACTACCAAAACCTGCTGTCATGGCGGGCGGGCCTGAAAGCCAAGGTCAACGACCAGCTCTCGCTGCAAATCCAGATAGGCAACGACTGGGGGGCGGGCGAAGGGGTTAACTGGTCGAACAACAACTCGACTAAAGGCCGCCTGCTGAGCCTTTCGGGGGTGCCGGTAAATAAAACAGACAAACCGAGCGGCGATACCGTCTCCGTTAACGAATATTCTCTCGGCGGTTTCCAGAATCTCTACGTGCACATCGCGAGCTTCAAGTGGAATCCGGGCTATATGTTTGTCGAGGGCGGCGTTATCAGCCTGCCGAGCAACGGCACGCTCGACCTGCTGGAGCGCTCCTTAAACCTGGGTAAATACGACGAGGCGGCCTTTCAGGGGTGGTCTACCGAGCTAAACGCGACGATGATAGGCATAAAGTTAGGCGTCCCGATACTCAAAGACGACATTAAACTTGGCGTCGAGCTCTTCCAGACGGTTATAGACGAACGCACCCAGAGCCTGGCGGTGCCGAAGGAGGGCGAAAAAGTTAAAGCCAATCCCTCCTCCCCGATGTTCGTCGTAACGCTGCCCGTCGAGGCGGGCGCCCTGAAGGTTACGCCCGAAGTCACGGCCGTTTTGAACAGAAACTTCAATAAAACGACGGAGAAAGGCGACAACGAAATACTGGGCGGCCTCGCCGGCAGCTACGCCGTAAACAAGGGGGTAACGGTCTCCGCGCTCTTAGGCTACGGCAAGGTGAGCAACGAAAACAGCGGGGTCGGCAAGTACGGCGACGCCAAAAAGAGCGACGGCATAGCGCAGGAAAAGATTGATACCGCGCAGATATATTCAAGCGAGGGCATGATAATGGGCGTAGGCGCCGCCGTAAAAGCCGGCCCCGGCACAATCCAGTTCGATTTAAAGTACAACACGGCCGTTGACGCCCATAGCGACGCGACGAAAGACAAGACCAAATACGATTATATGTACACCGACATCCGCTACGCCTGCAAAGCCAACGACAAGTTCACGGTAACGCCGAGGTACAGGAACTACTACAGAACTTTCCCGCCGAAAAACAACGCCAACAAGAAGCGCATGGAGAACCGTTTTGAGCTGATTTTGGAGGGGTCGTTCTAAGCCGTATACGGATATGCCGCGGGACAGGGCGGAGAAAACCGGTTTTGACGGGGCGGGCACACGCGTGTCCGCCCCTTTTTTTGTGTCAAAAAAAAATACGCTACCCATTGACTTTGTATGTAAACATATATTATTTTAAAAAATCTAACAAGTTTAGGAATATCGCCGACAACGCCAAATCGACACGGGGCGGTTCTGTTAGTATCATATAAAGCATTGCGGACCGCGGCCCCCGTCCGACCGCCGTAAGCGGTTGAAATAAGGAGAATTAACGTAGTTGTTTGCATTATAAACCTTTTGAGAGGAGAAGTTATGAGCATCAAAAAGTTGGCGGTAGCGGTTGCGGTAGGAGTTTTCATGGTCAGCGGGGCCGTTTTCGCGCAGATTACCGAGGAGGTTGAGGAAGCGACGGAAGAGGTAGCGCCTCCGCCGCCCCCCCCGCCCCCGCCCCCGCCGCCCCCGCCGCCCCCGCAGCCTGTTTACGAGGCTCCGGCGCCGGCTCCGGTGTTTCCGGCTCGGGTGGAGAAGGCGGAGCCTAAGATTGGGTTTTATGGGACGGCGTCTTATCGCCTGAGGGGACAGTTGTGGAGCGCGTCGGGAAGGGGTCCGCAACAAACGAGTTTGGGGGTAACATATGGAGATGTGAGCAATTCGTCGGCTGACTACGTGAATCTTTTGGGATGGGCGTTCGGGTCGAAAATCAAGGTTGATGACGAACTTTCATTGCAGTTTCAGATTGGCAACGATTTGAACGCCGGCGAGAAAGTGTCTTGGGCGGCCAACAATTCTCCCGGATCGCGCGCTATTGGGGGCGGAATCATTGATGCAATTTATACCGAGGATGAGAAAAAGTTTGCGGCTTTAGGTCAAAACCTGTACGTGCATTTGGCGTACGCGACATGGAATCCCGGCCCTATCTACTTGACCGCCGGTGTGATTCCGGTAGTCAGCAACGGGACGCTTGACCTTTTGGAGCGTTCTCTGAGCACCGGAAAATACGACGAAGCGATATTCCAAACCTGGTCGACGCAGTTTAACAACAGTTTAATCGCGTTAAGGCTCGGTGTGCCCTTTGTCGACGACGAGGACCTGAAAATCGGCCTTGAGTTGACTACGTCGGTTATCGACCCGAGAGGTGACGGTTATAACCGTATAGTCGCCGGTGGTATTATAGCGGATGAGGTTGCCGGAAACCCCCTAAGCGAGCTGTTTATACTTGACGTGCCCTTTGTGATAGGTGACTTCAAGGTTACTCCTGAGATTACGTACGTTTTGAACCGCAACTACAATACCTATTTGGAGGTCAGCGACGGTGAAATCATCGGCGGACTCTCCGCGGGTTACAAGATTGGCGATTTGGTCTCGTTGAGCGCCCACACCGCTTACGGTACGGTCAGCAACAAAAATACTCTGGCCGGTGGTTACGGCAATACGGGCAGGATTGACTACGACGACCTTAGGCCCGCTAACTTTTATGAAAGCAACGGCTTTATATTCGGGCTCGGAGGCACGATGAAGGCCGGTCCCGGCGCGTTCGCGCTTGATTTCAAACTTGGCACATCGTCCAACGGGGCGACGGAAAAATATGTTAGCAGCGGAGGCAGTGTTGTAACCGGGGCGCTTACCCCCGCCGAAAAGGATAATCTGAAGAGAAACGATAGAACCGACGTCCTCCTTGACCTGAGCTACGGTTGGAACGTCCATCCCAAGTTCAGCATCAAGCCGCGTTGGAGATTGTTCTATTCGTCATGGGATACGTCGTGGGATAAGACAAAGTCGGTTTCTTACGTTTCCTCAAAGATGGAGAACCGCCCCGAACTTATCATAACCGGGACATTCTAACCGCGTCTTTGACGTGATTTTGATTTTGCTTTTTGCAGGGGCGGGCCGTGTGTCCGCCCTTTTTTTATTTGCGTTTTTCATTGATTTGTATTATATTTATGTTATGGCATGGGTATCAGGCAGGCCATCCCAAAAAAAATCATTGAGAAAGGGGCATATATATGGACATCACGCAAGTCGTGGATATTCCCGCCAGCCGTAAACTGACGATAGACGTGCCGCCCGGGGTGCCGGTTGGGCCGATTGTTATCGCGTATAAGCCGGAGTTGCCGACTAAGCGCGGGAAGCCGGAGCCGGTGTTGGGTTGCGCCAGGGGTCAAATTCGGATGTCCGGCGACTTTGACGCGCCGCTTGATTTTATTGAGGATAAGACGGACGGTTCCGCGCCGAAAAAGGGAAGTGGAAGGGAAGAAGACATTGTTCGTGAGCTTGCCGGTTCGTGGAAAGACGACAGGAGCGAAAAGTGGGAGATTTTTATGCGTGGGGTGAATGGTTTTTCGGACGATTTTATGGCTGAAGGCAGATTGCAGGAAATGGAACAAGAAAGGGAGTGTTTGTAATGTATATGTTGGATACCGATATATGTATATATATCATAAAAAAGAAAGTAGGAAGTGTGTTCCGTCAATTGGAAAAGAATATGGAGGAGGGGTTGTATGTATCAACAATTACATTAGCGGAATTGGAATTTGGAAACGCAAACGCAAACAGTTTGTATAAAGAAAGAAATATGTATGCTCTATTGGACTTTTTAACAATAATAAACATAAGACGTTTTGACGAAGAGGCCGCGGAAGAGTACGGGAGAATAAAAAAGTATTTGAAAGACCGAAATCAATTGATAGGAGCTTTTGATATGTTGATAGGTGCGCATGCAAAATCATTGGATATGATTTTGGTTACAAACAACGTTAGGGAATTTGAACGAATACAAGGTTTAGAAATAGAAAATTGGGTAGAAGGTTAGGAATCTTTTGGAACCCCCGACCCAATTCACATCGCGGATGATAGCCAACGGCCAGATAGCCGAAGGTTTCTACGAGCTATCGCTGGCGTGGGAACCCGGTGTTGCCCCCATTCCCGCGCCGGGGCAGTTCCTGACCGTACGAATCGGTTCCGGCGCCGTCCCGCTGCTGCGGCGGCCGTTTGCTTTTGCGGGGTTTGACGCGGCCTCTTCCGTCGTCACGATAATTTATCAAAAGCGCGGCGCGGGGACGGAGCTTCTGTCGGCGAAACGGGCGGGGGAGCCCATAGACGTTATCGGGCCTTTGGGAACGCCGTTTGCCGTTAGGGATACCCGTATCGATACGGATAATAATGTCGTCTACAATAAATACGCTGCCTGTATCAATCCGCAAAAACACATAATAGCAGCCGGCGGCATAGGCGTGGGGCCGATGCTTTTTCTCGCCTCGTCACTAAAGGCCCGCGGCATTCCGGCGCGATTCGTCTTCGGCTGCCGGAATCAAAGTTTTATCCCGTCTGTAAAAACATTCGCGGACGCTAACCCGCAAATTTGCACCGACGACGGCGGCGCCGGCTTTCGCGGCACAGTTGCGGATTACGTCAACGCGAATATGTCGTTGGATATTAATACGACGGTATACGCCTGCGGTCCGTTGCCGATGTTGCGTTCCGTCAATGAAATAGCCCGGACCGCCGGCGCTAAGTGTTTAGTCTCTCTTGAGGCGGTGATGGCCTGCGGGGTGGGCGCCTGTATGGGTTGCGCGGTGCCCGTTGCGGGCGGCGGGTACTCTCGTGTCTGTAAAGAGGGGCCTGTTTTTGACGGGAAGGATATACTGTGGGAACGAATGTAGATTTATCGGTACGGATAGGCACGAATGTTTTCGCCAACCCGGTCGGCGTCGCTTCAGGGACGTTCGGTTACGGCGGCGAGTACGGGGGGCTTGTTGACTTTTCCGACATCGGCGCCATATACACCAAGGCGGTGACGCTTGAGCCTCGCGGCGGCAATCCCGCGCCGCGGTTAGTCGAGACGCCGTCGGGGATTCTCAATTCCATCGGGCTGGCCAACGTGGGGGTCGAAAAGTTCATATCGGATAAACTCCCGTTCCTGAAATCGCTGCCGTGCGCCGTGGTGGTGAATGTCGCGGGTTCAACGGAAGATGAGTATCTGCGCGTTATCGAGCGGTTGGAGAGTGTTGACGCAAGCGATGTTAACGGCAATGGTACCGTTAGTACCGTCAATCTTTCTGGATTGCTTCGTCGCTTCGCTCCTCGCAATGACCGTCATTGCGAGCGTAGCGAAGCAATCCAGATTATTGATAACGGCAGTATTGATACAGGCGGCGTCAACAACAACGGTAGCGGCGTCTTCGGCTACGAAATAAACGTCTCCTGCCCCAACGTAAACCACGGCGGCTTGGCGTTCGGAACCGACCCGGCGCAAATAGAGCGGCTTACATCATCATTGCGCAGGTTGACAAAGAAGCCGCTCATCATAAAATTAACGCCCAACGTGACGGACATCGCAACCATAGCGAAAGCCGCCGAGTCCGGCGGGGCCGACGCGGTCTCGCTAATCAATACCCTTGTCGGCATGGTGATAGACGTCAAGACAAGAAAGCCGGTTCTCGGCGCGAAGACCGGCGGGCTCTCCGGGCCGGCGGTGCGTCCGGTGGGCGTGGCGCTCACGTACAGGGTAAAACGGGCGGTATCGATACCGGTAATAGGCATGGGGGGAATAACCTGTGCCGACGACGCGCTGCAATACATATTAGCCGGCGCCTCCGCGGTGCAGATAGGGACGGCCAACTTTATCAACCCCAGGACCGCCGGCTTGGTGTCGGCGGGGATACGGGAATATTGTGTCAATAACGGGGTATCGTCGTTAAAAGATATTTGCGGAATCGTTGAATGACGGAAATGCCCCCCATATCGCCTTTTCCGGCTACGGCCAAACAACGTCACGCCGCTATCATATCAGGCAGGCCTCTTCCGCCGAAAGCAGCCGGAACCCGTTGTCCGCAAAAACTTTCTCCGCCGCCTCCGTTCCCTCGAACCGCATAAAGAGGATTGCCTTTCCCGACACCTGCTCGATGAACGAGTACATATACTCAATGTTGAGCCCCGCGGTACCGCAGAGGTTCATGATGTCGTGCAGTATGCCCTCCCGGTCGTCTACCTCCACGGCCAGCACCGGGTTCTTCTTCACAACGAAACCGGCGGTTTTCAGGACGGATACGGCGACGTCGGGGTTGTTGACTATCATCCGCAACACGCCGTAGTTCGCGGACTCGGCAATGGTCAGGGCGCGGATGTTGATGCCGTCGTCTTTCAGCGCGGCGGAGACATCGGACAGGCGGCCGGCTTTGTTTTCTAAAAAGACTGAAATTTGTTGGACGTTCATGTATGTAATCTCCTTAAAGTCAAAGTCAAAGTCAAATAATCAAAATCAAATTCATTTAAGGGGAGGGCTGCGATAAACAGCGCCCCACTGGGGCGCATCGCTCCCTCGCTCCAAACAAAAATCGGCTTCGCCGGTTTTTGTTTGGAGCTACCCACCCTACGGGGGGATAAATCCCCCCACCGGCGGTTTCACCGCCGAGCCAACGCCCCCCATAAATATGCGCCGCTTTGCGGCGCGGTACGTCAACGTCAAAATCAATACGTCAACGTCAAAATCAATACATAAACGTCAAAATCAAATGTTTCTCTTGTCAACTATGCGTTTTGCTTTACCTTCGCTTCTGGCGATGCTCTTGGGTTCGACAAGTTTTACTCTGCTGTGGACTAATAACGCTTCTTTTAATTGATGCTCTATCTCTTTCTCCTTATGTTCGATTACTTTCAGTTCATCCGAGAACAGGGTTTCGTTCATTTCCACCTGTACTTCCAAGCAGTCTAAGTTGTCTCTTCTGTCAACTATTAACTGATAGTGCGGCTCCACCCCTTCCGCCTTTATCAATACTTGCTCTACCTGCGACGGGAAGACGTTTACGCCCCTTATTATCAGCATATCGTCCGTCCGCCCCAAAATTCTGTGCATTTTTACCGATGTGCGGCCGCATGGGCACGGTTCTCGCGTCAGGTATGTTATGTCCCTTGTCCTGTAGCGGATTACGGGGGTGCCCTCTTTGGTCAGGGTGGTGAAGACTAACTCCCCCTTCTCGCCGTCGGGCAATACGGCTCCGGTGTCGGGGTTTATTATCTCCGGGTAGAAGCAGTCTTCAAAGATATGCAGGAGGTTTTGGCATTCGCATTCCGCGGCTACGCCGGGACCTATGATTTCGGTCAGGCCGAAGATGTCGTAGGCCTTGATTTTCAGTTTTTCCTCTATTTCGGCCCGCATATTGTCGCTCCAGGGTTCGGCGCCGAAGAAGCCGCGTTTGAGCGGCAGTTTTTCGAAGTCTATGCCCTCTTCGCGCCCGGCTTCCGCTATGTAGAGGCTGTATGAGGGGGTGCATGTGAGCGCCGTGGAACCGAAGTCGCGCAGGAAGTCTAACTGACGCTTGGTGTTGCCGCCCGATATGGGGATGCAAGTCGCCCCTATGCGCTGAGCGCCGTAGTGGGCGCCGAGGCCGCCGGTGAAGAGGCCGTAGCCGTAGGCGTTTTGGAGGATGTCGTCCTTGCCGGCGCCGCCCATGGAGAGCGTCCGCGCCATTGACTCGCCCCACAGGTCGATGTCGGCGCGGGTGTAGGCGTCAACGACCGGTTTCCCCGTGGTGCCGGAGGAGGTGTGGATTTCGATGATGTCGCTTAGCGGGCAGGCTAAGAGGCCGTACGGGTAGACATCGCGCATCTCGTCCTTGGTGGTAAAGGGGAGGGCGGCGATGTCGGCTATGGAACGGATGTCGGCCGGCTTGACGCCGAGCGCGTCGAACTTGGATTTGTAAAAAGGGACGCGGTTGTAAACCTTTTGCGCGATTGCGCGGAGACGTTGGCCTTGCAGGCCGGTTAGTTCGCCGCGCGGCATCGTTTCGTGCTTCTTATCCCAAATCATAGCGGTTGCTGTTATCCTTTTCTATAAATTCAGTAAAGTATTGATGAACGGACATTCTCTTCGGCTTCTTCCCCAGCCAGCGCGCAGATTAGCTCTAAGGCGAAGGGGATAGCGGTTCCCGCCGCCCGGCTTGTTATTATGTTTCCGGTGACCGCCACGGCGTCTTCACTCACTGTCGCGTCGGCCATTTTGTCCTCGCAGCCGGGGTAGCAGACCGCTTCCTTGCCGCTCAGTATTCCGGCTTTGGCCAATACGGTGGGCGCGGCGCAGATGGCGGCGCAGATGAGCCCCTGTTCGTGGGATTGCCTCACGAGTTCAAGCACCTCCACAGACGCGGCCAGCCGCTTAGTCCCAGGACCGCCCCCGGGCAGCACCAGCGCGTCAAAAGGCTCGCTGAATCCGCGGAACATCTGGTCTGCCCTCACAAATATATCGTGCGCCCCGCGCACCTCCACACCGTCGAGCCCCAATATAGTCACCCTGACCTCGGCGCGGCGCAAAAGGTCGATGACTGTCACCGCCTCAACCTCCTCAAACCCGTCGGCAAGAACAACAACGGCGTGCGGCATAAATTAAATCCTCCCGATAAAATGATTTTAATTTTTTCACTACCGTCCCATAGTTCCCGCCGATAATATTTGAAAAAGCCGGCTCCATTACATATTTTTTGTTTGAATAGCCCTCTTAAAAACTATTAAACAAAGGATGCAGTATGAAGCCAGCCAAGTATAAATATACGTTATTGCGCCAGGTGATGTCAAATATTCCAGCGTATTTAGGAACATCGTTGGCCACCAAGTTAGGGATAGACAGGCAGGCCCGGACGTTTTCCCCGTGGAGCCACGTGGTTTCTATGATATTTGCGAATCTCACCCATGCGTTGAGCCTAAACGATGTCTG
>JAITCM010000021.1 GCA_031283085.1 Chitinispirillales bacterium
TTTCCGCAGTTCGATAAAGATGGGAATGTCCATGTATTCAAGTTTTCGATAAGAAATTAACATTGTTCCCCTACAGATACTTCAACGCCGGTTGCCCCAGCGGGAATACGTTGAAGCCAATATCAAACAATTCTTTGTGATTCAGGATGTTCCTCCCATCGAAGATGAACGCCGGCCTTTCCATTTCCGCGTATATCTTCTTATAGTCAAGTTCCTTATACTCGTTCCACTCCGTCATCACGGCAATGGCATGCGCACCTTTAGCCGCCTCGTATGGGTCGTTTACAAATTCCACGTTATTAACACAAGACGCCAAATCTATTTTAGCGTTGTCAAGCGCCTTGGGGTCGGATATTACCACCTTCGCCTGCTCCTTGACGAGTTGCATGGCCACGTCTATCGCCGGGGATTCCCGCGTGTCGCCTGTGTCCGCCTTGAAAGCGAAGCCGAAGAGCGCTATCCGCTTGCCGGCCACGGTGTTGAACATCGTCCGCAGCATGGTGTTCACGAAGCGGCGCTTCTGGTATTCGTTCATCTCCACGACGCTTTCCCAATAATCGGCCACTTCCGTCAGCCCGTAGCTCTGGCAGATGTAAACTAAGTTGAGGATGTCTTTTTTGAAGCACGACCCCCCGAAACCCACGCTCGACACTAAGAAGCGCTTCCCGATGCGGCTGTCCATACCGATAGTCCGCGAGACCTCGGTTACATCGGCTTCAGTCTTTTCGCACAGCGCGGATATACTGTTTATTGATGATATGCGCTGCGCCAGGAACGCGTTGGCTACGAGTTTTGAGAGTTCCGCGCTCCACACGTTGCTTGTAACTATCCGCTCGCGGGGCACCCAGTTGGCGTATATCTCCACGACTTGGTCACTGGCCTTAATCCCCTCCGGCGTAAGTTGCGACCCGATGAGCACGCGGTCGGGAACGTTCAGGTCGGCAATCGCTGTGCCCTCCGCCAAAAATTCAGGGTTCGACAGCACCTCGAAGCGGATGCCTTTTTCATTCGCGTTGAGGATGCTGCTCATGGCCTCCGCCGTCCGCACGGGCAACGTGCTCTTTTCTATGATGATTTTGTCCCCACGGGAGACCTTTACGATGTTGCGGGCGGTACGCTCCCAATATTGCAGGTCGGCGGCCTTCCCCGCCCCCTCGCCGAAGCTCTTGGTCGGCGTGTTGACGGAGACGAAGATGATATCCGCCTCGTCGATAGCGGCGTCGATGTCGGTGGAGAAGAAGAGATTGCGCCCCCGCGCCTGCCTCACCACATCAAAAAGGCCCGGCTCGTAGATGGGCAGCGCGTTGCTGTTCCAAGCCGCTACGCGGGCGGGGTTGACGTCTACCACCGTAACTTTGTACCGCGGGCACTTGGCGGCGATAACGGCCATAGTCGGCCCACCGACGTAGCCGGCGCCGATACAGAGGATTTTCTTTACAAAGTTCATCAGTCAGTCCTTTTGGGTTACACGGCTTACGCCAAAAAAATTCTTTCCAGCGACGACACCGCCTTATTTCCCTTCTTGTCAACAGCCTCTATGTAGTACCGAACATCCCCCGCCCCCCGCGGTAATTTTGCCGTGTAGTATTCTCCGGTTACCGTAGGGCCGGTACGCGACGGGTACGCCCCGCCTTTCATGGGAATACGCTCCTCTTTCCCGTTTGTCCGCAGTATCAACTCCACCGACGACAGCCCCGAAGCGTCGTATACGAACGTGTGGACAGTTCCCTCCTTTTCCGCGTCCTTCAGGCAACCCTGTCCCCACGTCTTGCCGCCGGGGTTTTCCGGCGTTACCCAGGGGGCGAAGATTACCGGCGGGGTACTGTCTTTGCCGGATGATACCACTTTGTCAATATCGGAACGGATGATTGACATCGCGGCATTCGCGGCGTCCGTGACCTGCCTGTCCCAAATTTCCTGTCCCGTCCAGTACCAGTAGCAACTGGTCTCCGCCGTCAACAGCAGGCGCACCGCCCTGTCAATGTCGCCGCCGCAACCGGCGTCCTGTACCGTGTAGATGCTGTTTTGCAGCGCGGTCAGCACCGCCCACGAGTTTAGGTCGGGCGAGTACGGCTGGTCGTACATACTGAACCACTTGCGGAACTGCGGGTCGCCGTTGTCGGCGCCGGCCCATGAGCCGGGTTCAACGTGTACCGCGCTGTTGGGGTCGGGGGGGAAATCCTTCAAGTAATCGTCTACCGTGCAAAGCTCGAAGCGCCCGTCGTTTTTCAGCCACTCGACGAGCCTGCCTGTGTTATGGCGGTAGTAGGAATCGGCGCCGCCGCCGTGGTTGTCGCCGTCGGAGTGCAGCAGGAAGAAAGGCGGGTGCGCCGGATCAAAACTTCCCGTCTGCGCAATGTGTTCGTACATCTGCCCAAGCACGTGCTCGTACTGCAACGCCCCATAGCCGCCGCGGGCGTCCTCGTTGCCGATATAACGCTCGGCGGGGATGCCGACTATCTTGTGTACCGTCCCGTCAACATCTTCATACTTGATATACTCCGGGCGTAACATGGAGGGATTGATGTGGCTGGGCGCCCAAATATTGGAAAGGCGCATCCACCCCCCGATTGCCGCGTTCTCCTGTTCCGCCGCGTTGGGCGGGAGCATCCCCTCCTCCTTGCCGGCGTAGGGGTAATCTTTGCACGCCCTGTATCTGTGGACGGAATCGTAAATGACGGCTTTTACGCTGGCCTTGTTGAGCCACGGAATCATCCTCACGTGAAAAGCCGTTTCCGGCGGGAAGAGTGTCCGCGAGGTCTCCACACCGAACACGTCGCTAATGATTTTCCGGTGCATCTCTATTTGGGTAACGATGTCGCGTCCGGGCACGAGCGCCATGAGCGGGTGGAAGAAGCCGAAGTCCGAAAAGGCCATCCTCCTGGCGCCGGATTGCGTACCGTAAAGCGCCGCCGTGCGGAGAGCGTTGTTCCAGGAGCCGAAAGCCCCGCCGCAAAGCCCCTCGGCGGCGCAACGGTTGAGCTGTTCTATGAGCGACCCGCTCCAACTGGTCGATAATCCGGCGCGCGGCAGCCCGCCGCTTGCGTACTGGTCGACCGCGTCCTTCAAAAACTGTGTGTAGTTTCCGGCGCGCGACCCGAAGATTCCGTCCTTCTCACCGTCCCAATAAGCCGTATCGGCGGCGCGGTAATAGGGCTGGTGCATATGCTTGTGTATGCCGAAGAATATCTTGACCCCGCGATTGGCCCCGACGCTTACGCGGGTTGATTTTTTTACCGCGGATTTTGGGAATGAGACTTTGACCTCGGAGAGCGCCTTGACCCAGTCCCCGCCGCCGGCCCCGCGCCAGTCGGCCTTCTTGCAACCCTCGACCTGTACCCGAAAACTCCCGACCGGCAACTTGCCGGCGGGCACCGATACGAGGTAACCGCGGGGCTTTTCCGCGACGACGGCCGCGCCGTTGAAGATATGCTCGTTATCGAACTCGCGGACAATCACCTGCGGAAACGGAATGTCGCCGTCGGCGGAGAATCGTATCTCAAACGCCGGACTGCGGCTCGTCTTTTCATCGACAAAGATTTCCGTCGGGTGCGCGACGGAGATTATCTTGGAAAAGACGTCCGTCGTGTTTTTGCGGCCCGCGCCGTTTGCTTTGGGTGTCGCCATTGGGCTCTCCTGTGGGTTTTATTGATACCGTCAATTTTATAAAAGACATACTAATATAAGGGAGGCTCTAAAAAAGCCTCTGCTAACAGAATATAGTATATAGTCGATACTTAAAAACAAAATTTTATTACCCGATATTTTTCAAGTAAAAAGTCCCCTGAAACCGCGCATACGAGATTTTGGAAACGTTTTTGAGCGCGGAGGGCAAATCTTTCCAGGCCTTCGGTCAGTCTTTTTTGATGTAATGCGTAAAGAACCCAAGTGCCGCCTCGTGCAAAATCCCGTTGGTCAACACTATCGATCCGCCGTGAACCGTCTTTTCTCCGGTTATGGATGAGAATTTGCCGCCGGCCTCGGTTACTATGCAGGCCGCCGCGGCGCAGTCCCAGGGTTTGTCCAACAGGTTTACGCAGGCGTCCAAGCGTCCGCATGCGAGCAGTACGTAGGAATAAGCGTCCATGAAGCCGTAGGTGTAGTCCCACGCGCGGGTCAGGGCTATGAGGTCGTCGCCTATTGGGGCGCCGGCGTACTCCGTTATTCCCAGGACGCTGCCCATCGCTTCGGAGAGGTCGTTTGTTGACGAAACGCGAATTCGCTCGCCGTCTATGAAGGCGCCTTCACCGCTTGCGGCGTAGCAGGTAAGTCCCATTGCCGGGAGGTGGATTACGCCCACCGTTGGAATGCCGTCTTCCTCTAAGGCAATCAGCGCGCTGTGCGTTGGGATGTTGCGAATGAAAGGGCGGGTGCCGTCAAGCGGGTCCACTATCCAGCGGCGTGTCGTCGTACCGGTGTTTTCGCCCGTTTCCTCGCCTAAGAAGCCGTCGTTTGGGAATTCCGCCAGCAGTATTTCGCGGATGCGGGCCTCGCATGCTTTGTCTACAGCGGTTACCGGAGAGCGGTCTGATTTCTTTTCTATGTTTACGGACGCCGGTTTTTTTAGGCCGTCAAGCTGGATTTTTCCGGCTTCCCGGGCTGCATTGACGGCGATTGTCAGTTCTTTTCTTCGCATGAGAGCGGCTCTTCTGCGGATTAGGGTGTCAAGAAAAAACATTAAAATCATTAATGTTACCATACGTTGAATTTTTCTCTTAGTATCCTCCTGGCCGTAGACGAGGCCGGATTTCTGCCGTCTCTGGCGGCCGTTAGGGCCGGGATGGCTCTGCGGTCGCCCAAGTCGCCCAGTTTTTCCGCGGCCCGTATCTTGGTTCTGGCGCTTGCCGAGTAGTCTAAGTCTAAGATGTAGACGGGAACGAGGTCTACCTTTTTGCCGCCTTTTTCCCGTATGTAGACCGCGTTCCATCGGATCCAGTAGTGTTCGTTTGTCAGCCATGTCTTTACCCGGTCGTTGTCGTGCAGGTACAGGCGTGTGGCGCACAATGTTATCAGCGAGTCGGGCAATTCGCGTTCTATCCATGCCTCTAAGTATCTTATGTAGAAAGAGTGTTCCTTTCGTATCGCGGCCTCGCCGCCCTTTAGTTCCTGCATATTAGCGAAGAGTGTGGCGGCGTCGTTGAATCTGTCGGCGCAGAGGGCGGCCATCGCGTTGAACAAACTGCCGCTTAGCACATAATTTTTACCCTTGCCGGCGGTCAGAATACCGGCAAGTTCGCTTGCGTTGAAGTAGTCGCATCTGTCAATGTACTCTCGGCATACGCCTATCAGTTGTTTGCCGTTTCGGACGGTATAGCCCTTTTCCTGCGCGGCTCTCACCAAGCGTTTTCCGTCGTTCATCTTTGAGCTCACGGAGGCGAAGAGCAGTATCAGCACAACGGCGGCCATAAGTGAGGTGACGCTGATCAGGGCGATAGTGAGCCGTTTCCTTGAGAAGCGTTTTTCCAGCGGGCAGTAGACTTTGTTGACGATATTTTGGGCAAACGGCAGGACGCTCTTTTTATATACGGCGCCGACGGCATCAACCGCTCGGTTTGCGACCGGCGGCATGGCCTTCTTCAGCGACCTGATTTTCCGCAGCACCCGCGCCAAGGCGAACCCTGCCTGTTTGGCCGCGCCGCGATTCGCCGCGCCTATGCGCAACATCCGCGTCTTGGTCTCGTCGTCGCTTAGGCACTCCGCTATCATTGAGCACAGCTCGTCCGAGTTTATGATGCGCAGGTTTCTGTCGGCGACTAAGGACATTTCCACGAACTTCACGAGTTTTTCGGGCGCGTCCGCTCTAAGCTCGCGTATCGGTTTGTAGTGGCAGCTCAACGTGGCATAGAAGGTGGCCTGCACGGTGTCGCGCAGAAAGGGGTGGACGCCGGTGAGCATTTCGTAGAGTACCACGCCGAAAGAGAAGATGTCGGAGCGCGCGTCTACCTTCAGGTCGTCTATTTGTTCGGGCGACATATATCCGGGCGAGCCCACCGCCGTGCCGCTCTGCGTGATGGCCGCGTGCGGCGACTTCACCACCCCGAAGTCGGCGAGTTTCGCGATGCCCGACGCCTCGTCGATCAGGATGTTCGCCGGTTTGATGTCGCGGTGGACGATGCCCATGCCGTGGGCGTGGCGCATGGCCGCGGCGATGTCTCCGGCGATTCGCAGTATTCGGTCAAACGGCAACGGCGTCTTCTGCGCGAGGAGCATATCCAAGTGCTCGCCCGATACGTACTCAAAGGCGATCCAGGGCGCGCCGCCCTCCTCCCCGGCGTCGTAGATGGAGACGATGGAGGGGTGATTGAGCATGGCGCACGCCTGCGCCTCGACGGCGAAGCGCTCGAGGAACTCGCGTTGCAACGCCGGCTCAAGGTTGCGGTCGGTGGGGATGACCTTCACCGCCACGCGGCGCTTGAGTATCGGGTCCTCGGAGAGGTACACCCGCCCCATGGCCCCCTCGCCGAGAAGCCCCAAAACCCGATAGCGGCCGAAACTGGTAGCCCCCGCGCCGCTCTGGTTTACGTCTTTGTCGATATGCCGTTGCATTTTTTAAAGATAAATATTGCGCACGGGCCGCGGAGCTATTATTTTTATTATAGGTTGTCCCGGGCACCCCCCTCTCGTTGTTACGCGTCGTCAATCCGTTCCGTACGGGTTAATGCCGTTTCGGATGAGCGGTATTGCGGTACCCTCAAAAAACTCTCGTTGTGCGGATGTTCTCTCGTTGTTTGCATTGACTTACAAATTTAAACCATGACGTATTGACACGTATTACGTAACATATCGGTATATGTTGACGTCGAGTTTTATCCGTCGCGTCAACACGTACATAACCTTATAACACAAATAAGAACGGAGGCTCGTTATGCGCCTGAAAACCGTTATTTCGGCCGCGGCGGCAATCGTCGCAATCGGTTCAACCTCAACGGACGCAATCGGTGTCGCCATAACCGAGCTTCACCGCGACCCGTCCGCCGGCAACAAAACCGCAATACCCGGCGGATACAGCCACTCTTTCGTGGAAATCACGAACTTCGGCGGCGATACCTTCTTTTTCAAAAACGTATTTTTGACGAACGGCAAGGCGACGGACTCGATAATGCTGTTCGGAGACTCCGTCAGCGTACTCAAAAAATACCGCTCTAAAGCCGCCTGCCTGCCGCCGGGCGGCATCGCCGTCGTCTTGCCGCAGAACTACGCTCCCTGGCTTTCGGACACGTCGTCGCTCGCCCATCCGATGGCGGACAGCACGATTGTGCTCACGGTGAACCGCAAGACGCTCTGCGGCGGGCTGGCCAATGACGACGGAGTCGCGCTCTACAGGGGGACGCGGTCGCAGATTGATTCGCTGATAGGCATCGCCGCCGACCAGGACGTCTACGTCTCCGCTCCGCTCTCCGGAAAGATAACCTTGAGCCTGAAACAGCCCAAGGGCGTCTCGGTCGTCCCCGCATCGCTTGTACTGGGTAACGGTTCGGGCAACAGGCGTTACATCCTCTCCCCAACCGCCCCGCTGACTCCGGGGCGATACGAGGCGCTCCTGGACGGTATGTTGACAGAGTATTCGGCTGAAATGTTTTTTGGGACGGTACAGTGCTCCCTCGCGGTCGTCTTCGTTACCGGGAACGGCCAAAACGCGGCGTGGCGTTTCTACTCCCACACGTCAGGCGGCGGCGCCGGGGCGGATGAAATCGACCGCGGCGTGTTCGGGAATCAGCGGCAATATTTGTTGACAATCGATATTGACCCCAAGCCCGGCAACTACGTTTTTGAAGTCACGCCGAGCGGCGGGCGGGCGGTCTCCGTCCCCGTAGACCTGTCAAGTTTCTGGGCCGCCGCCGGGAGCCTCCTCGTAACCGAGATATACCCGCGCGGCTCCGCGAAAGCCGACCAGCCGGAGTGGTTCGAATTGCAAAACGTCTCGCCGGCCGGGGTCAATCTGAACGAGTGGATGTTCGGCGGGCCGAACGACACCGCCGCGCTCGCCGCGTCCGACCTCATCCTGCCGTCAGGGCAATTCATCGTGGTAACGAAGGATACGGCGGCAATGCGGAGCAAGTACCCCCGCATCCCGATGATGATAAAACCGGCCCGTTGGCTCGCTCTCAACAACCACAGCGACACGCTATGCGTCCTGTCGCCGCACGGCGTGGTAGCCGATATGGCCGTCTACAGAAGCGCCTGGTTCGGCGGCGGCTGGACAACCCAATCACTGGAACGCGTATCGGGCACCGGCAACGGCCACGACTCCGTATCCTGGACGCTCTGCAACAACCCCACGCCCGGATTCCCGGGCAACGCCGAGGTGTGGCGAGCGGTAAGCGCCCCCTCTGTGGAGATAGGCCCGACTCCCTTCCGCCCCAACGGTAAGAGAGTCGACGGCTTTTTATCAATCCGTCTAAAAGCCCCGCCGAACTGCCGTGTCAAGGTGAAGATACTGTCTTTTGACGGGAAGCTGCTGAAAACGTTTACCGACGAGAAAGAGTTAATAATGTGGGACGGAAAGACGGACAACGCCAAACCGGCGGCGCCGGGGCCGATATACATAGTCGCGGAGTTCACGTCGGCGGCGGGGGGGAAGAAGGTGTCAATACGAAAAAACGGGATATTGTGGAGATAATAACGCCGTTGATTTTAAAGGAGAATAAAAATGTTCGCGTCAACAGTATCAACACGTCTATTAGCGCGCGCGGTAATAACGATAACGCTGTTTACCGTCTTTACCGCCGCGTTAGCCGGCCCCCGCGACCCGTTCCCCTTCGGCTGCTCTATGGCATCGCAAGGCGCCATTGCCGATCCGGAAGGAGCTACCGGCCGCGAGCCTTGGGTCAGCGCCGCTCTCTACCGTGACACCCTGCGCTACGGCGTATCGGGCGCGGCGGTCTCTTACCACGGCGGCGGCTCCGTGTCGCAGTACGCCGTGGGTGGATTCGGGGTGGTCGGGCCGATAGTCGGCAAGATATTAATAGCCCACCTCGACGCGCTCGGCATATACTACGAACAAACGGCCGGGTTGTCTCTCGGAGGCTGCCGCAAATACCTGTCCTACTCTGTGGACACCCGTCTGTACAGTCTTGGGCTGTACGGCGACTCGGAAGCTCCCCGCGTCTCGTTGAGCGCGGGCGCCGCCGTCTGCCTCCGTACCCGCTTGGTAATTGTCGACGCCGCGGTCAGCGGCGTCACATTAATGAGCGCCGGCGCGGAGGAAGCCGACGCGCCGCTATCCGTGGCCATCCGCCTCTGCACCGTGAGGAACCGCTACGGCACACAGGGCGCGGCGGCAAAAATCACGCCGTCGGACCGGTCGCCGCTGCGGTTCGTCATAGCTCAGGAGTACAGGATAGGTGCCATGTTCGCGGTATCGGCCTCCATAGCCTCCAACCCCACCATGATCGGCTTCGGGATAACGGTAGACAAGCCCCCCGTATCCGGCGGCGCGGCGGTGGTAAACCACCCGGAACTGGGGTGGTCAAGCGGGGTGTCGGCGGATTGGCGGCCGCATAACTAATTAAGAAAAACACTCCGCTCTAACACGCATGACGATGTTTTTGCGGTGACGGCGGCAAAATATTATATTGTATTGTGTCATAACCGTCTTATAGACCGCACAAAGTAACCGATAGAAAAACAAAGGCATAAATTATGGCAATGGTGCATCAAATAATCCTGGCCGTCGGTATGTTGGCCGCGCTCTTCGTCCTGTTTTTGGTAATCAGCCGCTCCGTGGGCAACATCGACAACTTTCTTTACAAGCTGGAGTATCTGGTCCGCAAGGACTGCGACATCCGCTTGGAGGCGCTTGAGGCCAAGTTTAAGCTGCGGGCGGCCGACAAGCGGTTTGAGGCTACTTACGGCCCCCGCTTCGATATGGATGAGGCAAAGAAGGAGATTGAGGGCGATGGGTGAGAATGGCGTGAAATCCGGCAGAATATTTGTCTTTTCGGCGCCGTCGGGCGCGGGGAAGTCCACGATTTTGAGCCATCTCCTGGGGGCGGTGCCGGGGCTTGTGTACTCCATATCGGCCACTACGCGCAAACCGCGCTCCGGCGAGACGGACGGGGTACACTACTTCTTTATGACCGAGGAAGAGTTTGAGTCCAGGGCGGCTAAGGGCGAGTTTGCCGAGTGGGAGCGGGTGCACGGCAACTACTACGGCACACCGCGCGCCTTCATAGACTCGGTGACGTCCGGCGGGCGCCACATTATTATGGACATAGACGTATTCGGGAAGAAGAAGTTCGACTTGGCGTACCCGCAGGCGGTTGGGATATTGATAGTTCCGCCCTCCATGGAGGAGCTTGCGGCGCGGCTTTGGACACGCGGCACCGACGACGAGGCGACGATACGGCTACGGCTCGAGAATGCCTACGCCGAGATGACGTTCGCGCGTTCCAAGGGTAAGTACGAATACGAGGTCGTGAACGACGACCTGGCGACCGCGGAAGCCGAGACGACTGCGCTGATAAGGACGATTATCGGCGGATGAACCTCGTTGAGACCACACAGGCGGCCGCGGCGACGGCTTCTCTTTTTCCGCTCGACGGGCGTGAACTCACTATCGGGCGCGACGCGTCGTGCGACATCCGCCTAACCGGCATCGGGGTGTCGCGCCGCCACGCCGTCGTACGCTGCGACGCGGCGCGGCCGCGTGTTGCGGACGCCGGCAGTACCTACGGCACCTCCTTAGACGGCGCCCCTGTCACAGAAGCTGTTTTGCGCGGCGACTCGGCTCTGACAATCGGTGTCAATGTGCTGCGAGTCTACATCGACGATGTCTCTATCAGCTTTACGCTTTTGAACTCCGACGGCGGCGACTCGGCGCTTGGCGGCGACGCGGAGGGCGGCCAGATAAGGATTGGGCGCGACCCTGAAAACGACATTTGCCTGCCGCACCCAATGGTGTCGCGCTTTCACGCCGTAGTAAAGAAGGACGCGGAGGGTCTCTCCGTCGTCGACCAGGGCAGCGCCAATTCCACGTATGTCAATGGGCGTTCGGTGGGGACGCGGTCGCTTCGCGAGGGCGATGTCGTGCACATAGGACCGTTTAGGTTCTACGTGAAGGGCGGGGAGTTCCGCAGGGCAGATGACATAAGCAAGATACGTATAGAGGCCCACGCGCTGGGGGTAAAGCTTGGCGGCAAGAGGCTTTTGGACAACATCAACCTGACGATAGAGCCGGGCGATTTCATCGCGTTATTGGGGCCGTCGGGCGCCGGAAAATCCACGCTCTGCAAGGTACTGTCGGGGCAGCTCGCCCCGACATCCGGGCGCCTGTTCATGAACGGCTTCCCCGCGGCGAAGTTCGGCGCGGTCTTCGCCCGCAGTATGGGGTATGTGTCGCAGCAAATACTTTTGCGCCCGGAGCTGACGGTGTGGGAGACACTATCCGACCAGAGCCTTATACGCCTCCCCGGCGACAGCACCGAGGAAGAACGGCGTTGCCGAGCCGCCGAGGTGCTGGAACTCATGGAGCTCGCGAATCGGCGCGACGCGCGCGTGTCGAACCTGTCGGGCGGCGAGGCGCGGCGGCTGCACGTGGGCGTGGAGCTCCTGGCGTCGCCCTACGTGGTGATTCTCGACGAACCGCTCGCCGGGCTCGACCCCGGGCTTATCGGGAAGTTCATGCAGATATTCAAGCGCATAAGCGATATGGGGCACACGCTCATCCTCATCACGCATACGCTTGAGCGGCTTGACTTGTGCGACAGGCTGGTGTACATACAGGCCGGCAAGACGCTCTTTTCCGGCGCGCCGGACGGTATTTGCGGATACTTCGGCGTATCGTCCATATCGCAGGTCTACGAGCGCTCCGGCGCCGGCGGGGTTGGGGCCGACGCCGACGGGGGACGGGCCACAGGCGACGCGGCGGCTGCCGCTCACGCCGTGGCCGCGGCCGAGCAGGACTTGCCTCGCCGCGATTGGGCGTCGGCGCTGCGCCACCCGCTTATGGCGTTGCGATTCTTCGCCCGCCAGTCGTGCGCGCTTACGGCGCGGTACGCGAAGGTGTACGTCAGGGACAGGCGCAATATGCTGCTTTTGATGGCGCAAACGCCCCTCATTACGCTGCTTCTCGGCTTTGTCTACAAGATGTCGATATTGCAGTTACCGATAAGTTTCTACTTTTGCCTTACGGTGACCGGCATTTGGGTGGGCGGGCTTGACGCGGTGCGCGAGGTGGCCTCGGAGCTGCCGCTTTTGGCGCGGGAGGCAAGGTGCGGGATGAGCCGCTGGGCGTACGTTATAGCGCGGCTCGCCGTCGCCGCCGCCCTTTCCGCGGCGCAGGCGTTGCTCTTCGCGGCGTCGGCGGTCGTTATCTTCAGGCAGTTGGAGTTTTCGTGCCCGCTTCTCGTGTTACTCTACGCGGCGATATTTTCCGGTAATCTTTTGGGACTTGCCGTGAGCGTGTGCAGCGGCGGTGTGGGGCGGGCGATAAGCACGCTTCCCATAGTCCTCATTCCGCAGATATTTTTTTCGGGGATATTAGTCATGTTCGAGCACATGGCGGAGCTTGGGCGGCAGCTCTCCCGTTTGACAATCTCGCGCCCCGTCTTCGGGATTATGAAGAAAGTTTTCTTTTTGGACAGGCCGCTCTTCCGGCATATCGAGTGGGCGGAGTTAATTTTGCTTTGCGTCGGGCTAATTATTATATTTTGGATAGCGCTCAGGAGCCGTACCGGCCGCCGCGGCGCAGTTTAGGAGCAACCTTAATATGTCAAAAAACAAATATTTAGATATCTTGCCGGCGCACATCGGTCCGTATGAAATACTTGGGAAGATCGGTAAGGGCGGCATGGGTGACATCTACAAGGCGAAGCAGAAAACGCTCGACCGCGTCGTGGCCATCAAAGTGCTGCCCCCGCAACTCTCGCGCGACAACGAGTTCGCGAAGCGGTTTGAAATCGAGGCCAAAGCCATCTCTCTCTTGCAGCATCAAAACATCGTGACCATACACGAGTGCGGCGAGGACGACGGGTACAGCTACATCGCCATGCAGTACATAGACGGCATGGACTTGGGCAACTACATCGCCGAAACGAAGGTTATCGCCGTTTCGGACATTATCGATTTCTCAAAGCAAATTTGCAGAGGCCTGCTCTACGCGCATCACCACAACGTAGTCCACCGCGACATCAAACCGCAAAACATACTGCTTGACAAAAGCAACATCATACACATAACCGATTTCGGAATAGCCAAGATATTTTCGACGACTGACATCGACATCACGCAAACCGGATCGACGGTCGGTACGCCGGAGTATATGTCGCCCGAACAGGCGCAGGGGAAAAAAATCGACGCGCAGTCGGATATATACTCGCTCGGCATAGTGATGTACGAGATGCTCACCCGCAAGCCGCCTTTCACGGCGAACAATTCCATGGCCGTGGCCTACAAGCAAGTACACGAGCCGCCCATACCGCCCTCCTTCAAGCGCAAGGACACACCAAAGCAGTTGGAACTTATCATCCTCAAGGCCATCAAGAAAACGAAACGTGACCGCTACGAGTCGGTAGAGGAGCTTTTGACGCACTTGGATATGGTGGACCCCAACGAGCGCACAGACCGCCAAACGCAGCTCTTCCGCCCAACGTTCAAGCAGACATCCGCCTCGGCGGTCGATCAGAGGATCACCGACCGCCGAAGCGGCGACAGGCGCGGCGGAATATTGAGCGGCGTCCACCAACCGGTCTTCAGCGGCGGCTACTGGAAAACGATGTTGCGTATCAACTGGCCGACGTGGTTGACGATAGCGGCGTTGGGCAGCGTTCTACTAGTTTATATTTTTAAGCAATAACGTTGTCGGTTTATATAATGAAACATAATCTCAAAATCATCCGCGAAATCATCAAAAACCCCAACGAGGCGTTGCTCGCCGCCGCCGGGAGGAACCGCGTCTGTTACCTTGCCGTCAAGTTCGCCGTCTTCGTGCGGGTCGTCGTTTCCGAGTACATCCGGAACCACTGCACAAGCCGCGCTTCCGGCATCGCTTTCGTGCTGCTCATCACGATGATTCCGCTCATCGCCACGGCGGCTCTCCTCCTCGCGAGTATTGCCGAGATAACGCCGCACCACGTGGAACGCGCCGTGAAAGCGGTTTTGCCGTTCTCCCCTCCCACGGTAGTGGGCTACATCCTGGAATTCTTCCAAAACGCCCGCGGGCTCAATGGAATCGGCATCGCCGTTCTCATCGTTACCGCGATGGGGCTCTTCAATATCATCGAGCAGTCGCTCAACGCCATTTGGAAAGTGGGGCGCGTGCGCCCTTTTTTCAACCGCTTGCGCACCTTTACCATGGTAATCGTCTACAGCCCCATACTCTTCTTCGTATCGTTCCAACTGCGTCACAGCGGCATCTTCGGCCTTCTGCCGCGTGATTTTTTTTTGATGCGCCTCCCGCCGATAATTTTTACCGCGCTGGCGTTCACCGTGATGTTCTGGTCAATACCGAGCACTCGGGTACACGCCTCCTCCGCGGCCATCGGCGGCCTCATCTCCTGCGCCCTCTTCGAACTCGAACGCTGGGGGTTCGGCTACTATGTCAACCTGTCCATCCAAACGCAGACCATCTACGGAACTTTCGGCCTCATCGTATTCTTCCTCATCTCTCTCTACTTCAGCGCCCTGCTGCTGCTGATAGGCGCGCAGGTCGTCTACGTTCACCAAAACTTCCGCCCGCTGCTACGCGCAGCGCAACGCTGGGACAGGCGCGTGGGCGACTACCGCAGTTACATCATAATGCGCATCATCATCGATTGCGTCAGCTCGTTTAGAAAAAAAGAGGCGCCGCCGACTATCGAGCGCTTCTGCGAAACCTACGAACTCACCGACCAACAGGCGTCGGGCATCCTCAACTGGCTAATCCACGAGAAATTCATCCACCAAATACAGGGCAGCGGCAAAGGATTCGTCCCGGCCAGAGACTTTTCGGTCGACACGGTAAGCTCCGTCTTCTCGGCGATAGAAGACCAGTACCGCCGAATCCCGATACATCCGCAAGACGGCACCAAAGAGTACCTGACAAAGTTTATCGGCGATTACGGCGGTCGGAAGTTCGAGGGGGATATTACGTTTTATGAGCTTATTGATACCGTGGACGGTTGATATGGAAAGAACAGGCGACCTGAATGTCTGCCACTTCGTGACCTACTACCTGCCGGTTACGCAGAACTGGATTTACAGCCAGTTGGCGCATAACGCCGAGTGCCGCTCGGCGGTGCTGTGCCAGCGGCTTGTGAATCCGGGGCAGTTCCCGTTTGACGCCGTGTACCCCATCTGCCGGTCGCGGGGGCAGCTGTCCCTGCCGGGGCGGTTGTTCCATAAAATATTTGAGCGCTACCCGCTGGAGCCGCATTTATCGACAATAACGCGGGTGAAGCCGGATATTCTGCACGGGCATTTTTTGCTTGAATCGTGGCGCAATTACAGGTTAATCAAGCGATTGAACATTCCGTTGGTAACAACGTGTTACGGGCAAGACGTTACGAGTTTATTGAGAAAACCGTTTTGGGCGGCGCGAAGCCGGAAGGTCTTTGAACTTGGGGCGGCGTTTATCGTCGAGGGGGAGTACATGGGGGAGACGCTGGCGGCCAGGGGGTGCCAAAAGGAGAAGATACAGGTTATCAAACTGGGAGTTGACGCGGAGAGAATTTGCCGTATCGACGGCAATATCAATAACCGTATCGATAGCATCAATAATACCGGAGACGGCGATAAAAAAATCCGCGTACTGTTCACCGGCCTAAACCGCGAAAAGAAGGGCGCGCTCTACGCCGCCGAAGCATTCGTTAAGGCGCTGTCTATTCATACGAACAGTCATTCCAACCAAAGCGGCAACGGTATAGACTTGGAACTGCATCTGTTAGGCGACGGCGTCTATCGCGGACGTATCGAAAAAATCCTTGCCGACGCCGGCGTAAGGCAAAAAGCCGTCTTCCATGGGGTGACCCCGTATTCGCGTTACCTGGAAATACTCAAAGGCGCCGACATCGTCCTGGCCCCCAGCGTCCACGCCGCCGACGGCGACACGGAGGGCGGGGCGCCGGTGGTCGTCATTGAGGCGCTCTGCGCCGGAGTCCCGGTAATCGGCAGCAACCACTGCGATATCCCGAACATCGTGTCTAACGGCTCGACCGGCCTGCTCTCGGCGGAGCGCGACGTTGAGGCGCTGTCACGGGATATCGTTACCCTCGCGGAGAACCCGCGATTAAGGGCGGCTATGGGTGAGCGGGGAGCAAAGTACGCGCGGGTCGAGCACGATATAAGCAGACAGGTACAAAAGATTACGGGGGTTTACAGGGAGGTTTTGACAGCCTTCGCGGGCGGCTGAACCCCATCCAGGGCGGCTTCTTGGGGCAAACGCGCATTAATTTGACATTCCGCCCCTGCGCAGATACTATAATTATACAAGTGAAAAATAGGCGCGTATCAATAAATAACCGAAAGTATTTGCGTTCCGCGTGTCGAAAAAACCATATTCAAAAATGTGCCTGACATTGCCCAAACTTTTTTAATATCGTGTGACAGGGGATTATACAGTAATGCGTTTTCGGCCATGTATAGACATTCACGGCGGCAGGGTCAAGCAAATAGTCGGGGGGACGCTGTCCGACAATCGCGCCGGCGGGTCACTGGTAACCAATTTTGAGACCGATTTGTCTCCCGCCCACTTCGCGTCCATGTACAAAAAGGAGAACCTGCGCGGCGGGCACGTCATAATGCTGGGCCCCGGCAACGAGGAAGCCGCCGTACGCGCCCTCTCCGCCTGGCCGGGCGGTATGCACGCCGGCGGAGGGATAACCCCGAAAAACGCGAAGCGTTTCTTAGACGCCGGCGCGTCGCACGTCATCGTCACCTCCTACGTGTTTTGCGACGGGTTGATACGGTGGGAGCGGTTGGACGAGCTCTTAACGGTCGTTCTCAAAGAACGGCTGGTCTTAGACCTCAGCTGCCGGATGTCGGACGGCGATTACGTTGTCGTTACGGATAGATGGCAAAAGTTGACAAAAGAGAAGCTGTCCCGACAATTATTAACACGCCTGTCAACATACTGCGATGAGTTCTTAGTCCACGCCGCCGACGTGGAGGGGCTGAAGCGGGGCGTTGACCGAACGTTAATACGGCTATTGGCCGACGCCTCCCCCATCCCGGCCGTCTACGCAGGAGGAGTGCGGGACTTAGGCGACATGGACATCATAGACCGCTTAGGCGGCGGCCGTATCGACGCGACGGTAGGAAGCAGCTTGGACATTTTCGGCGGCACTTTGCCGTTTGCGGACGTTGTGATGTGGCACAAAAAGAGGCAGACAAAATAAAAAAAATTGCTTTTTTGGCTTGCGCGGAATGCATATTATACGTGTGTAATAAATATGGAAGAACCTTTCAAGAATAACAATAAATTATAACGCAAAATGGGAGATAACAAGTGTACAACGATTACTCACATCAGATAGATAGAATATGCGCGGAGATCATCATTATGGTCTTGGATGCGGCAAAATCGCCATCCACCTCGGACGCGGATAAAATGTACAAGGAGTTGTGCGCGAAGTTCGATGCGGCGATAAGGTTGTGCGAGGTGGAGCGGTTTCCCGTTGATGCTACGCTGGAAGTGCTGTACCCGCTTGCGGCGTTCGCAGACGAGGTGTTCATGGGTATGCCGCCGTATCGTGCCCGCTGGGTAACAAACCCGTTGCAACTGCGTTACTTCAAATTGGTGGATGCAGGAGAGGCGTTCTTTTCACGGCTCGAGAAACTTATCGCTGCGCCGGAAGGCAAGAAACGTCTGCTCGAATTATATTTTATTTGCCTTGCGCTGGGATTCAAGGGAATATATGGTATAGGTGGCCATGGCGGGCTACGGGAGCTTTTTGAGGATTTGAGTACCAAGCTGACCGATACGCGGCTGAATACGCGAGGGGCGCCGGTGCTGAACTATAGCGGAAACACTCGGAAGAAGTTTTTGAACTTACGGAACGGTATGCTTGCCATGTTCTCGTTGCTGATGATTGTGGCTACCGTTGTTTACTTATCGTCGCTTGTTGATTTTCTGAAATTTTTGGAGAACCTCTAATGATGACGTTCTTTCGACGAATTGATCTTTCCAGCCGCCCAGTGCTATTGCTCTGTGGCAATGGCGGGAGTGGCAAGGTGACGCTCTTGGCCAAATCGGGGTTGGCTTGTGAGTACCTGCATTCTGACTCCGGTTCTATGTCTCAGCGCGATGCGCCGGCGTGGTTTTTCTTGGAAAAAGCGGTATATGTATCGGGCGTTGGCGGGTCAGGGCAAATGATGCCCCGACCTGAAAATAAAGAACAAGCGCGGCATGATGGTAAGAAAAAGGAAAAGTCGAAGAAAAAACAAGTCGCCCCCAAGAGTCAATTGGAAACATTTTACGCGGAGTTGAAGAAAAATAGGTTGTGGAGGCGCCGGGCGATAGACGGAGCGCTCTTCGTCGTGGACGTAATTGACATCATAAAATCCGACGCAATGCGGATTCACAAAATTGCCGCCGAATTGCGAGAACAAGCCGATGCCATCGTGTCAATGACCGGATACCGGATACCGGTATACCTCGTTTTCAACAAGTCCGATAAGATTGAAGGGTTCCGCGAATTGTTTTCGGACAAGAGTATCGTTGAGCGGATGCCATGTGTTGGGTCGCTCATTTATGGCGACGGATCGTCAAAACTGTCCCCAAAGGAGCATTTCTCATCGCAATATAAAAAGGTGTATGATGTTTTGGCGGACTTGTGCGTGCTTGGAACCGTTAACGCCAATCGCCGTGAAATGCTTGAAAAACAGCCGGGGGCGCTAGAAGATAACATCGAATTCGCCCAAACTAACCGCCCCAAACCCGTTAAAACCGGTGTAGGCGGAGATCGGTCGGCGATATGTCGGCTGATGCAGGAATTTTTGCTTGCTGAAGACAAAATATCTGTGTTTGTTGAGGCGTTTTTCGGTGATTACGGCCATGACCGCCCGTTGTTTGGGGGATTTTTCTTCACGTCGAGCGAGATGGAACGTGTCGGAGATCCGAGTAAGCCGGCTGTGTTTTCCAACCGTACCCTCCTTGGTGAAGTCATCCCCGGCGTGAAGCATCGTAGGAAAGAAGCGGGGGAGGGGACGTTATTTCACCGCGTTAAAAAGATATGTCGTACCTTGCTTGTTTTCTTACTTTTTGCTATAATCTGCGCACTGATTCCAGGAAGCGGTTTGCGCGACGCGCGGCATATACGCGCCACAATAACGGATCTCTCCGTTCCGTTTGAGGTGGAACCGACAATCGAAAGCCAGTATGCCGCGTTGTTGGTATTGTTGCGGTCATACGAATTTCTGCAAGGAAAATATCTGCCCCCTGGCAGGATGATCTTTGGAACCGGCAAGGTACGTGCGGCGGTCATGGACGTGTACATGGCAGCGTCGCGGAAAATAATAGCTCAACCGGTTGCCGAACGCCTTGAAGCGTCTATTATGCAAAGAGTGGAACGCGTCGGCGAGCCGACGGCCGACGAACACCAGCGGCTACACCGTTCCCTTGAGACGTACCTTTTGCTAACGGGCGAATACCCCCCGGACGCCAAGGCGTTTGACATTGCGGCGGCCACCGAGGTAATTTCGCGGTCTTTGAAAGCGTCCCTTGGCCAACAGTATAATTCTTTGGACTCAAAAAGCCTACAGGACAATATCCACGCGGTACTGCATTTTGCCGCAGACGGTTTTTTGGCCGTGCCTCCAAGTGAACAGGTTATAGTGGCCGCTCGCGAAAAACTTGCTCGCACACCGCGAGTCGAAACAATTTACGCCGCCGTGATGGAGCGGTTACGTTTAGCAAGTCGCAATGTCCCAATAGACAGAATCGCCGGTAAAAGCGAAATCGTCCAACATGACCGCGACGTGAGCGTCCTCTATACGCGCGAAGGCTGGAGCCAAACCGTTTACACCGCGCTTATAGACGCATCGAAAGACCCATTCAAAAACGACTGGGTGACCGGGCCGATGAGTGTATCGGTGGATGAGGGAAAACTGCTTTCTGAAATGGTAACACTCTACACGAGCGACCTGCGTGGCCGGTGGCTTGACTTTATCCGCGCCACTGCCGTAAATCTCCCCTCCGACTTGACGACGTTCACCGGTGATCTAGAGAAAATTTCGTTGCAAAAATCCGAAGTGGGCAGGATGCTCGCCATAGCGTGTTCTCTCGCGACACAACCGCCCATCGACGCCACAATGCCGGATGTTTCGTCTAAAAAGTCGATGAATGGTGTTAAAGGGCAGATTTCAGCTGTGACAAATAAATTGCGCGGCGAGCTCATGAATTTCGCGTTGGATATGCCCGACCCTTTCACCGAGGCGAAAAAGACGTTCGAGCCTATAAACGAGTTTTTAACCGGAGACGGATTCTTAAAGTATCGCAATGATTTGGGTGAACTGTCGAAAACAATAAAACAGTGTGCCGAACGCGGCGGCTTCGGTGCCGCTTTCGCCTCGCGCGGGGAGAACCCGATGTCTAAAGCTCGCAAAAACCTCACGGGAGTATACGCCAATATGTCCTCTGACGCGTCGCCCATAGTCAAACGCCTACTTGAAGCCCCGCTTGACCACGCCGTCGCCGTGTTAGCTAAATCCGTAACCGTTGAGCTGGAGGAAGCTTGGTCAGGCGAGGTCGTCAAACATTTCAACGAAAAATTAACAGGTCGTTACCCGTTTGACAAAAACGCCCCAGATGTGCCATATAGTGACTTTGAAGAGTTTTTCAAGCCGCAAAGCGGAGTGTTGTGGAAACATATTGACAAAAACCTCACCGGTTTTATCGAAAAGACATCAAAAGGCTGGGGTCCAGTCGCTGTGCCGCCACTCTCTGTGTTTGTAAGCGACGAGGCGCTGAACAGCATAAATCGCGCCGACAGAATCGCCACCGCGTTTTTCAGAAATGACGGCGTGTCGCAACAAGATATCTCCTTCTCCCCGTTTGCGTCGAGTTTCGGAACAGTGCGCTTTTCGATAGGTGAAAAAGCCTTCGACTTTTCAGGCGGCTTTCCCATAACCGTGAATCGCGCCTCCGGCATCGCCGAAAACATCATCTTACGGGTCACATCTGCCGGCAAGGACGCCGGCGAACTCCGCTTCGCCGGAGAATGGTCACTCGCTCGTCTGTTTGATGCCGCAAAAATCGAGCCATTGGCGCGAAGCCGTTACAATGCCCGTTGGTCAGTAAACGTCCAAAACATCTATACCGCTCATATAACGTCTGTCGTTCAAAGTAATGCGGTGGCATTGTTTGACAATGCGGTCACAAGAGGGTTTAACGTGCCGGCGAAGGTTTTTAGGGAACGGAGGTAAGGGAGCATAAACAAATAAAGAAACCTTTTATGTTGACGTATTGCGGGGCATATATTATACTTAACACTAAGGGTAGGGGACGGACAAAAATCAAGTTTGATTGCCATAGGTATGTGAATTTACAATTAACGTTAATCCGGTAACATTTTCGTTGTAAGGGTGAATTATTATGGCTGGGACGACAAATGGTCAATATTGGAGTACGAGAGCACGGCCGATTCTCGGCATGATAGACGCCAACGCGTATCACGG
>JAITCM010000055.1 GCA_031283085.1 Chitinispirillales bacterium
CCCTCCTCTTTGGTAACTATCGTGGCGGCGAAGTCCATGCGGAAGAGTGACACCACCGGGCCGTCTTTGGCTATCTCGGCGTACTCCTGGGCGGTACGCTCCAACGAGAGCACCTCGCAGCCCATGATAGTCCCTATCAGGAACTTCGCCGCGCGGTCGTTCTCTAGTAGCCGCTTGAACGTCACGTCGTAAATAGGGTTGGCTATTATCATCCTTAATATGTTCCCCTTTGTTCTAAATTCCACAATTAAACATTGCGCATTGCGGTCTAAACAATACAACATTAAATTTGATTTTTCAATAATATAGTTTATGGGCGGGCGGAAAGTCAAATTTTTTTTAAATTCTTTATTAACGGGGAGGTCAGGCGGGAGGGGATTTAATATCTCACCCCCGTTACCCAATTCCTAACCATCTCCCCACCCAACAATTTCCCTATCACCCGGTATTTGGAATCGTTGAGCGGGTTCCATCCCTCAAGCGGCTGGGACATTACGCCTGTTTCCGGTTCGTAGTAACTTGAATGCACGAAGCGCAGCGTGGTGTCCGATTTGTAGATATACCCGACATGGCAGTCCAACCCGGCGATATACAGGCCGTCGCCGTTTTGGTTGACGTACGCGATTACTTCCGCCACCGGGCGGTTTCTGAAGCGCTTAATGTTTTCGGCTATTTTTACAATCACGTTTTCCGAGGCCGCTTGCGCCCACTTGACGCGGGGGATTTGAAATCCAGCGTCGGTTAATATTCCGGTAACGAAATAGCCGCACGCGACAGTGCCCTGTTTCGGGACGCGGGTGGCGCCGTGAAAACTCCACGGGGTGTCATACCAATAGGGGAAAATCGTATCGCAGATAACGTTAGTCAAATATTTTTGTGCCTCTGACAGTATCGCCGTTTTATCCTTTTCGGACGCGGCGGCATAGCGCTGGGAAAAACACTGTTGTTGCGCGCTTATTTCGGTTTTCAGCGCGTCGTAGCCGTCGGCGGCGGATTGTTGGGCGAGAGCAGGCAGACAAAATGCCGTAGCGAAAATTATGGGCGCAACAACCATCAAGAACGATATTGATTTTGTCGTCATTGCGAATCCCCCAAAATTATTAGTGAACTCCCCTACCCGTATATAATATATATATTTTTCGCATAAAAGCAAATAATTCATGAAGATTTTAGCGCCTCTTTCAGTTTTTGCGCCGTGATGGATATCCTCTGTAAAGAGAGCGACGGCAATTCCGTGCATTGCGTCAAGGACAAAAAATAAGGTAATGCCATAATGGGGATAATGTATATTTATGAACAAAACGTAACATCTTTAACGATAGACTGGAACCGCAAATGACCGCAGGAACGGAAGAAACGTCCAAAAAAGACTCAACCCCGTCGCCCGCCGACCAAATCCGCGCCGTCCGCAACCGGATCAGGGCGCTCCTCAAGCACGAGGAAAAGAAGCTCGCCAAGCAACGCGCCGAGGAGGAGGAGGCATCGCGTTATACCCGCTACAGCCAGGCGGCCGACACGCTCATGGCCGACCCGTCTATCGCCCCTCGCGGCACGGCCAACGCCGAGTTCAAAAACATTCATACCGGAGAGACGGAAACCATTGCCCTAAATCCGGCTTTAGACGCCCTGGAAAACGCCGAACTGCTGTATAAGAAAGCCAGAAAAGGCAGGCGCGGCTACGAAACGGCGGCCGCGAATGTGGAAGAGACCACCGCGGCGGTGGGGAAATTGAGCGGTATTATAAATAGTATCGAAGATATTGTCAAGGAGAAAGCCCCGCTGGATTTGGACGGCGGCGATATTGAGCGCGTTCGCGAAATCGCATCGGAGTTTTTGCCGGATGCCGGGACAATATCCGGCGGGAAGAAAAAAACTGCCGAGCCGCAGGCGCCGTTCAAGAAATACGTGATTGATGGATGGGAAATCTACTTAGGCAAGAACAGCGAGCAAAACGACGAGTTGTCGACAAAGTTCGCAAAACCGTCGGACATCTGGCTGCACGTAGCCGCCCACGCCGGCAGCCACGTGATAATCCGCCACAAAAAAGATACCCCCAACCCGCCCAAAGACGTAGTCCACAAAGCCGCGCAGCTCGCGGTGTGGTATTCCAAAGCAAGGCACACGTCATACGCCGAGGTGCACGTGACGGAAGCCCGCTTCGTAAGAAAGCGCCGCCACGCGCCGCCGGGAGAGGTCATTGCGGAAAGGTGCAAAGCCGTAAGGGTAGAGCCGAAAGACCCGAAACTTATTGTTTCTAATGATTGATGTTGACTTTTGCATCGAATTTAAAGACTCTGATTCTCCAAATACCCCGCGATAGCCTCCAAAAACTGCCCTCCGTAGCGTTCCAACTTCACAGCCCCCACTCCCGTTACGCCAAGAAACTCATCCTCATTGCGCGGAGCTTTGGCGCACATATCGCTTAGCGTAGCGTCCGAGAATACGACGTACGCCGGTACTTTCTGTTCTTTGGCGATCTGCGCCCGAAGCCCGCGCAGCCTCTCGAACAGCTGCGTATCGACAGGCCCGCCCCCCTGCCGACGGACGGCGCGTTCCGAACGTTCCCGCCGCCCGCCATGCCCGCCGTGACGCCCACCGCCGCTATCCCCGCAATCCCAATGCCCTCCATGCTTCTCCCGTTCCGGCGTCCCCTGCGACAACTTCATTTGCACGGAGACTCCGCCCCGCAAAATACCATCCGCGCCCTCACCCAGCTTTATTATGGGGTACTCGTCCCGCGTCTTCACCAAATAGCCGCGCATAACCAAAAACTCGACGATAGACCGCAACTCCCGCACCGGCCTCTTGCTTATCCCGAATGTGGACAGCTTCTCAAACCCGAAGCGCGTCACGTTGTCGTTCAAACTGCCGTGCAGCACGTCAACAATCATCCGAGACCCGAAGCGCTCGTTCATCCTAACCACGCATGACAGAATTTGCTGCGCGTCAATCGTGATGTCCGCGCTCTCGAAGTTCGTGTCGCAGTTGCCGCAGTTCCCGCAGAAGTTTTGCGGCGTCTCGCCGAAATACTTGAGGATGAAACCGCGCAGGCAGTCGCCCGTAGTGCTGTAGAATGTCATTTCGCGCAGCCGCTTGTGTCCGCGCTCCTTTAGCAGCCGCTCCGTCTCCGCGTCGGGGTACTGCGCGTCCTTGTCGTTTTCTATCATCCATTCGTTAAGGCGCATATCTTGACCGCTGTAGAGCAGGAGACAGTCGGCCGGTTCGCCGTCGCGTCCGGCGCGCCCCGCCTCCTGGTAGTAACTCTCTATATCCTTGGGCATATTGTAGTGTACCACGAAGGAGACGTTCGATTTGTCAATCCCCATCCCGAAGGCGTTGGTGGCCACCATTATTTGTACGCGGTCATAGATAAAACCGTCTTGATTATTGTGCCGTTCCGAGTCGTCAAGCCCGGCGTGGTAGCGGGAGGCGTTGAACCCGTCGCCCCGCAGCTGCTCGCATACCTCTTCCACGGTCTTGCGCGTAGCGCAGTAGACGATGCCGCAACGCTTCGCCTTGTCGGTAAGGAATGCTTTAAGCGCCCGATACTTGTCGCGCGGTTTTTGTACGTCGAAGCGCAAATTCGCGCGGTCGAAGCCCGTGACTAAAATCCGCGGTTCGCTTAATTTGAGCAGGCCTGCGATATCGTCGCGCACACGAGGCGTGGCGGTGGCGGTGAAGGCCGAGACGACGGGGCGCCGCGGCAGCCCCGCAATGAATTCCGGTATCTGCGCGTAGCTGGGGCGGAAGTCCTGCCCCCACTGCGATATGCAGTGCGCCTCGTCTACGGTGAGCATTGAGATTTTTACAGACTCCGCGAGGCTTACGAACCCCGGCGTCAGCAGGCGCTCCGGCGCGACGTATATCATCTTGTAAGCGCCGTTGCGGGCGTTGGAGAGCGCTTTGTCAATCTGGCGCGACGAGAGGGAAGAGTTGATGAAGGCCGCCGGAGCGCCGGACTGGGTCAGCGCGTTCACCTGATCTTTCATCAGGGAGATAAGCGGCGAAACAATGAGAGTGACGCCGTCCATGATGAGCGCCGGTATCTGAAAACAGATGGACTTGCCGGCGCCGGTAGGCATTATGCCCAAAGCGTCGCAACCGGAGAGAACCGTGTCTATCAGCGTCTCCTGACCGGGGCGAAAGTCATCATACCCGAAGTATTTCTTTAACGCGTCGCGAGCGTTGGGTTTGGATTGGATACCCGATTGGATTTGAGCCTGCGGCATTTTTGTCGAATTGCCTTTCGTTACTGTGTTCACGGTGTTTTTGGGGTATCGATGATACTGATGAGATTAGCGATACCGTTTATCCGGCTATAATACGCGACCGGTCGCCTACTAAAAATAAATATAATCGGGCGGTAACGCAAGGGAAATATAAAAAGACCGGAAAACGTTTGTAAATCCGCCCGCAGTTTATTATATTCGGGTATACGGGTCAGTCCGGCGGGACCGGATCAGAGCGATAATAAATCTTATAACGTTCGGCGGGGCGGGGGTGAATCGTTTTTACCGTCAGCCGTCTTCCGGCAATATCTCCCGCTATGGAAGAGGAACAACCGAGAGTAAAAGAGGAACCGTAACCGCGAATGCAAAAGACGTCGGCAAAGAAGAGCGTGTTGTTTGTCCTGCGCGCCGTGCTGGTCGTTGCGCCGATAGCGTGGATATACGCCCGCGCCGACGCCGGGAGCATTACCGCGACGCTCGTCTCCGCCTCTGTGCCCGCCATTGTATGCGCCGCCGCGCTGACCGTCGTCGTCATGGTTTTGCAGGGGGTCAAGTGGTGGATACTAATCCGCCGCTTCGCCCCCGATTTAAGGGTGGGCACCGCGGTCTCCGTGCACTTGGAGAGCGTCTTCTACTCCATAGTGCTGCCCTCCGCGCTGGCGCAGGATGTGGTCAAGTCGGTGATGCTCTCCAGGAACCACGACCCCGCGGTGGTGTGGGCGTCGTCGTGGCTCGGTCGGCTGATAGGTTTTTTCGCGCTTCTATCCTACTCCATAGCCGGCGTGGCGTACCTGGGCGACAACGCCCTCCCGCCCGGGTTCCGCGTGCCGCTCTTCTCCGCCGCCGGTGTTATCGCCCTGCTCTGCGCGCTGTCGTTCTCGAAGCGCTTCACGCGCCCGCTGGGCGCCGTTGCGGCAAGGGTCATCGGTCCCAGGGCGATGAACGCCGCAAAAAAACTGCGGGACGGCATATACGCTTTCAGGCACGAACACGCGACGCTTGCGCTGACCCTCTTAGTCTCCGCCGCGATTCAGTTCTTGATAATATCAGGCGCGTCGATTACCGTGTACGCCGTATCCGGCAGGTATTTCTTCGCGGAGTGTTTGGCGTTCGTGCCGATGGTTGAGATTATGGCCATATCGCTGCCCCTTACTCCCGGCGGCGTGGGGATACGGGAGGCGCTGATGGCGTTGCTGTTTACGCGCCTCGGGTTCTCGGAGGGGCAGACCGCCTCTTACGTGACTGTCAGCCTGATGCTGTCAATGACGAGGCTTGCGGGTGGGATACCGGTGATTTTTAAATCGTTCAAACGACCGTAGCCGCACGCCTCAACACATATTTTATTTCCGCCTGTAACAATCCCCCGCCTTTAAAAAATGACCCCCGCCGCGAATAGGATTTCCATCACGATTCCAAAATTGACATGAAAAAAATCAAAAAATATTGCGCGGGGGGGCGTTTTTACCTATATTATATTATAATATCGTCAAAATAAACGCCTAAACTCAATTTAATCCCACAAAAGGATGATTTTTATGAAAACACACCCGCTTATCGCCGCATTGCCGATGCTCGCATTGACGCTCGCCGCCGTTGCCGTGCCGGTTTCGGCGCAGACACAGCAGTTTAACTCCTGCGTGGAGAACGAGGGGGCGGATATATCGGTTACGCTGCCGGGCAGCTTTACGACAGCCAACGCAAACCTCCCCGACCCGTTCACGATGTTGAGCGGCTCGCGTATGACCACTAAAGAGCAGTGGAAACAGAGGCGGCAGGAGCTTTTGAAACTCCTTGAGAAGACGGTTTACGGCACAAAGCCCGCGAAGCCGGCCAGCGTTACCGGCACGGTGTCGAGAACGTCAATCTCGGTGAGCGCGGGCGGGGGCAGTTTTTCGGTATCGGTATCAATGCCCTCCGGCGGAAGCGCTCCGTATCCATTAGTTATCCGTTATGACAACAGCGGGGTGCCGTCCTCCAATTACACGGGCAACGGCGTTGCCGTTGCCAACTACACAACGAACACCGTGGGCGGCGGAACCAGCCGTTCCAATAAGACCGGAGCGTTTTATACCGCCAATCCCAACAACAAGAGCACGGGGCACTTAGCCGCGTGGGCGTGGGGCGTAAGCCGCATTATAGATGTCATTGAGGCCGACCCGAATAAACTCTTTGACCCGACGAAAATCGCCGTAACCGGATGTTCCCGCGACGGCAAGGGCGCTTTTGTGGCCGGCGTTTTGGACCAGCGCGTGGCCCTCACAATGCCCATGGAATCCGGCACCGGCGGCATGGCGTCAATGCGGGTGGCGTACAATAACAGGGACCAGGGCGGCGGAACGAACGGTTCCCAGTCGCCAAGTTCCGCGTACGGCGAGCAGCCGTGGCTGGGCGATGATTTCAGCACGTTCCAGAACAGCCCGAATAACCTGCCCATTGACCTGCACGAGGCTGTGGCGCTGGTCGCGCCGCGCGGGTTTCTCGCGGTATATAAAACCGCGTCGTCCGCGGGACAGTGGTTAAACGTGCCGGGCTCGCACGTATCGGCAATTGCCGGGGTGGAAGTCTATAAGGCTCTTGGTTACGGTGGCAATTTCGGCTGGATGAATACCGGAACCGAGGCCCATTGTTCGTGGCCAAGCGCATACAACAGCACCGTCAAGGATTTTATAGACATATACCTGCACAGGACTAAAGCGCCCGCTACCGCCCCGGTGCTAACTGAAAATAGCAGGCCGGCCACGGCCGCGAGCATGGTAAACTGGACAACCCCGACACTAACAGGCACATTAGCCGTAGGCTGCGGCTCCGCGCCCCCCGCGCCCACCCCAAGCAAATTCACTCTCACTGTCTCACCCGCAACCCTCACCCCGGTGGTTGACGGCACGGTAACCTACTCCCCAGCCAAACCGTCAGACGGCAAATACGACAGCGCGACGGTCGTTAAACTAACCGCCGTCCCCGCGCAGGGCTATGCGTTTGACAGTTGGGGTGGCGACGCTACCGGCACGAAAGACACTGTCAGCGTTATCATGAACGCCAACAAAAACGTTACCGTGAAATTCAAGTCGTCCTCAACCGGAATCCGCAACGCCGCCTATTCCGCAAAACGCTTTTCGGGTTTGACGGCGACAACCTCCGGCTCCGCGTTAAACATAACTTTCAACGCCAAAAACAGCGGCGCGACATTGTTAAAACTGTATTCGCTGAAAGGCGATTTAATCTCGTCCGCGTCAATAAATACCGTTGCCGGCAACAATTATTCCCACACGTTCAACGCAACAAAAATGCCGACCGGATATTACCTCGTGAGCCTCTATAACGACGGCCGTGCGGTGGAGCAGGCGAGGGTTGTAATACCTCGGTAATATGTGTTGACTTGTGTTTTGATTTTGATTTTGGGGTTGACGTACCGGTTTGTTATTGTTTTCCCTGTAAAGGCGGCCGCCTTTACAGGGAAAACGTTAAGGAAAGGGTATAATGTGGCGGGGCGTTGCGGGGCAACAGCGCCCCACTGGGGCGCGCCCTCCCCGCATGGGGGGTAGCGGAAAACAAAATTTGAACATCTTTTTGTTCAAATTTTGGTTGGAGCGAGGGGGGCTTGCCCCCCTTAAAATATTAATTTGACTTTGACTTTGACCTTGACTTTAATATGTAAACTTTTCGCCTTAGGAGGCATATATGTGCACGAGCAGGTTTTCAAAAGCAGGAGCTTTGTTCGCGGCAACCGCTATGGCTATGGCCGTCGCGTTGCCGGCGTTTGTGTTCGGGGATGACCCCTGCACTCAGTCCAATCAATTAAGCGCCACCGCGTCGGGGGCGCAAAGTTGGAACGGCACCAAAAGCGCCACTACCTTAAGCGGTTCGGGGGACGACGCTTACGGCGTTGAAGCCTGGACGGAGGCAGGTGGCAGCGCCACCAAACTGACATGGTACGGGCCGAATCAGGGCGGCGGCTACGCTTTCAGGGCGGAGTGGACAAACTCTACGGATTATTTGGGCCGCCTCGGTTATTTTTGGGGCAACAACGGGAAAAAATGGAGCGCTTTGGGAGACCTTTGCGTTGATTACAACTACAAAAGGTCGGCCAACGGCACCGGCGGCTCATACTCTTATCT
>JAITCM010000085.1 GCA_031283085.1 Chitinispirillales bacterium
TACTAAATGCGTCACCAATATTAATCTTTCCTATCACGCTTTTAGTTGCACCCTGAAACCCCCTAAGCAGGCCGTCGCTATTTTGTGAACTATAAGCAAACCATCTACTACTAAGTGCGGCGCTATCGAATATAATATCGTCCATACTCTTAACCGAGTCCCCAAGCTCCGCCTTACCCGCCAAATAAGCCGACTCAAACGACACCAAAATACGCGGCGCCTCCGCCACCTTAGCCTTGTCCGACGCCTCCGAGAACCGAGGAATCGCCAACGACGCCAACACCCCGATGATGACGATAACGACCATCAGCTCGATAAGTGTGAACCCCCGTGTTTTGATGAAACGTGACATAACAAACCTCCTTTAAAATGGTTAGAAAAACGGTTATTAAGTTGTACAGCGTTATATTCATAAATGATGTTGACGTTGTAGGGGCGACCGTCCCGGTCGCCCTTTGTTTGGACAGGCGGAACGGCACGGGCGACCGAGGACGGTCGCCCCTACGATGCGTTGTTGACGACGCAAACAAACGTTGGATTTTGTATGACAATTTTAAGGTAGTATATACGAAAAACGTACCTTTTTTATAGCATAATCCATACCCGTTTTTCCTTGATTTTTCCGCGTTTTCCATGTAGCCGCCGCTGTCGGTTTTATACGTAGGTTTTTTTGCTACAGCAACATCGCGCAAAAAGCCCCCGCCCGTAGTCGGGCGTACTGCCTCGGCGGTCGGTATTTTCGTGGTTTTTGCGGTCATTTTCTTTGTCCTTGCCCCTATTTTGGGGCTAAATTGCCCGTGTAATCGGCCGTTAAGCCGAATTTTGCCACCGGCTTTGGCCTTACAACTTCATTTTACCACGAATTTTTGGGGAATGCAAGGTTTTTTTGCAAAAAAGTGAAAATTTTTGGGACGGGGGCGGGTTTGTAAGTAAAAAAGAATGCCGCCTACCTCTAAAACGCCTTTCGGTAGACGGCAAACGTTATATGGTAGCGAGGGCAGGATTTGAACCTACGACCTTTGGGTTATGAGCCCAACGAGCTACCGGACTGCTCCACCTCGCGATATGTCTGCTCCGTTTTGGGGCTTGGCTTGCCCGTACGTTGATATAAATATACGATAATTTTGTTTCAAAGTCAATAGTTTTTCAAAAATAAATAGTTTTTTTGACGGACACCCTGCCCAAATAGCATATTTATAGTCTACAACGGCCGCGTCCCGGGCAAAACGGGCGGCTGGAAAGGTGAGGTTTATTATGGGCATTATCAATACCGTCAAGGAGTTTATCGCCTACCGCGGGTTTACGTTCATGATATTCGGGATATCCGTGGCCGCCGCCGGGGTGTTGGCGTACGCGTTCCTGAACACGCCGCGATACGCCGCTACTATCTTCCCGAAGGCGGCCGTCGGGCTTGCGGTCTTAGGTTTCGCCGCCTACATTGTCGGGCGCGTATCGTTGGGCATGCAGCGCAACGACAACAAGCGCAAGGCGATGGAACTGCTCTCCCGGCGCGACGAAGAGAGCTTTGAGCCGCCGCCCGGAAACAACGACAAGAGCGGGGTTCAATGATAAAAGTCCGGGAGCTGATAAAAGAACACTGTGTCATTACCGACCTCAAAGCCGCCGACAAGCTCGAAGCTATCGGATTGATGGCGCGTTTCGTCTGCTCGATAGGCGGGCTTGACCGTGCGGAGGAGGTGACGGGCAAGGCGCTGGAACGCGAGGGGGAGATGTCTACCGGCATAGGCTTCGGCATAGCGATACCCCACGCGCGGCTGTCCGGGCTTGACCGCCTGTATATGGCCGCCGCGCGTTCGGCGGAGGGGATAGAGTTCGACTCTTTGGACGGGCTGCCGGTAAACCTGCTCTTTATGCTGGCCTCGCCGGAGAGTATCCCGACGGCGCATACAGAGGTACTCTCGGCGCTCTCCCGGATACTCTCCTACGAAGAGGTCAGGCGGGGGCTTCTGTCAGCCGACACGGCGGAGGAGTTCGCGGCTCTTCTGGCAAAGGCCGAAGAGAAGTACGTTGAGGCGCATTGACGATGCCGTCGGTATACTTTCAAACATTCGGCTGCCAGATGAACGCCGCCGATTCGGATGCCGTCCGCGACCTGCTGTTTAGGCGCGGCTTCACGCTCGGCGCGACGCACGACGAGAGCGACCTGATAGTCGTCAACACCTGCAGCGTCCGCGAGGCCGCGGAGAGGCGGGCCAAGAGCCGCATCGCCGAGTTCGCCCGCGGCAAAAAAAGGCGCCGCGGTCAGAGGCTTTGGGTGATAGGGTGTATGGCGCAGAGGCTTGGCGACGCGCTTGCGGCGGAGATACCGGGGGTAGACCTTGTCGTGGGCGCCGGGCAGATAGGGCGGATGGACGAGGTTATCGACGCGCAGTTTCCGGCGCGCCCCGCGGACGGCGGCGACCGCCCCCCCTCGGAGATTTTCTCTAAGACGGCGGCCTCCGACTTCGTACCCATAATGCGCGGGTGCGACAACTTCTGCGCCTATTGCGTGGTACCGTACGTACGCGGGCGCGAACAGTCGATGCCGTATGACGATATTGAGGCGGCGGTGAAAAAAAAAGTTGACGCGGGGATAAAGGAGGTCACGTTTTTGGGGCAAAACGTCAACTCGTACAGCCACAACGGGATTGACTTCCCGGAATTGCTGCGCGGGATGGCGCGAATCGGCGGGCTTGAGAGGATACGCTTTACCACGAGCCACCCCAAGGACTGCACGGAGAGACTGATTGATGTCATGGCGTCGTCAAGGAAGTTCGCGAGCCACATCCACCTGCCCGCGCAGGCCGGCTCCGACAGGGTTTTGGGCTTGATGAACCGAGGGTACACGTCGTCCAGTTACGTCGGGTTGCTTGACATGATAAGAAAACATATACCGTACGCCGACATCACAAGCGACCTGCTTGTGGGCTTCCCGACGGAGAGCGGCGCCGAATTTCGCGAGACGCTTGAACTGGCGCGCGAAGCGCGTTTCACCGCGGCGTTCATGTTCGCCTACTCCCCGCGAGAGGGAACGGCGGCGGCCGCTATGCCGGAGACGATTGACAGGACGGAGAAGATGGCGAGGCTGTCGGAGCTTATTGATTTACAGACAGGAATCACACGCGAAATATATGATAGTGCCGTAGGGACGGAGCTTGAAGTCCTCATAACCGAGCGGCAGCGGAAGAGAGACAGGGCGTGGATGGGTCAGGACGCCGGATGCAAGAGAGTATTGATTAATTGCGACGGGCTTGAGTCAGGGATGATTATCAAGGCAAGGGCGGTCGGCAGCAGCGGAATGACGCTTTTGGCCGAAAAAAAACAGTGTTTTATGAGTACATTTAAAACACTCTGAATTGCTGCGCTCGCGATGACGGTCATTGCGAGTAGCGAAGCGACAGGGCAATCCAGGTAACGGAAAGGGCAAAGCCATGAAATTGCTAAAGTGGGTATTGGTAATTGTAGCCACCGTAATGGCGACATGTATTCTCGTGTTCACCTTCACGCAGCCCGAGTTCAAGGCGACCGCGCAAATCAAGATTCCCTGGTGCGACCTGCCCAAGTACCCCATATTGATGTACGTGGGCGCGACCTTCGCCATAGGGCTTCTGCTCGGTTTCCTCGCCGCCGCCTACTACTACATAGTGGGACAGGCCGGCATCCACGCCAAGAAAAAGGAGATCAAGCGGCTCGAAGGCGTCGTCTCGGACACGAACGCCGAATTGGAGCGTTTGCGTGAATCCGCGGTGCTGGCCAAGAAGGAGGTCAAGCGGCTGGAGGGGGTTATCGTGGAGATAACCGCAGAAAGGGACAGCCTGCGTAGCGCCGCCGCAAGCGGCACAGGCTCAAAGAAGAAGAACACCGCGACCATGAAGGCGGTGGGCGAAAAGGACTGGCTTGTATGAAAATCAGGCCCCGAATAGCGGCGGCACAGGCGCTACGGTGGGCGGTCGGGATTTTCTTTGCGGCCGCCGCGAACGCCGCCGCCCAAGGCGCCGACGCCGCCGACGAGGCACTCAAAAAGGGCGACCTCGCGGAAGCCGTGTCGCAACTCGAACAAACCGTAAAACGCGCCCCAGCCGACTACGGCGCCATACTCTCATACGCGTCAACCTTGCCCCCCAAAGAGGCGCTGAAAATTGCGGACTCCATAAGCCGCGCCCCCAACGCGCCCGGATGGGCTAAAGCACGGGGACTGCGCCTCTCCGGCGACCACCTCTTCCTGAAAGAAGAGTACAAAAAAGCCGCCGATACCTACCTGCAAGCCTCATTGCTCGATAACGCGTCGACGTACAGGCACCTATACGCCCTGTCAATCGCGATGGACGGGCGGACGGAAGCGGCAAGAACGGTATGGAACGGGATAGCGCTTGACAAAAACGACGAAACCGGCGGCGAGGCGACGCGGCTTTTAGCGCTGCTGCCGGCCCCGGCCGCCGCAACGGATGCGGCGATACCTGTAAATACGCCGAATAATACGCAGGCATCGACAGCCATCAATACTAACGCGGTAAAGATTGACAGCGTAAAGACGCCGTCAACACCGGCAGCGCCGGTCAATCCCCCTGTCGCGTCCGCCAATCAACAAAACAATACCGTGACGGTTGACAGCGTAAAAGCGCGGTCAGCAAGTACCGTGCCGGTTAATCCTCCCGTCGCGCCTGTCAGCCAGCAAAATGGCGCGTCAAGGCAGACGACCGTCGGTCAGCCGAACAATACGCCCGTACCGGCTACGTCCAGTGCCGTCACCGCCAATACGCAAGCAATGCCTAACAGTTCAAAGCCGGCGGCGCCGTTCTTCACGATACAGGTCGGCGCTTTCGCCTCAAAAGAGAACGCCGACAATCTCGTCAGGCGGCTCACCGGCAAGTACGACGATATCACCGTCTCTTCCACCGGAAGCGGAGACCAAACGCTCTACAGGGTGCGCGTAGGGTCGTTCCAAAAAAAAGAGGACGCAACCGCGTTCGCCGACAAACTAATCATTGAGGCGGGGCTTTCGGCGCGGGTCACCGATAAGTAATTTGATTTTGGTGTTGACTTTTATATAAAGGAGTCCGAACATTATGGAATATGAAACGGTAATAGGCTTAGAAGTACACGCCCAATTGCTCACCAGGACCAAGCTCTTCTGCGGCTGCACCACCCCTTTCGGCGCCCCGTCCAACACGCACGGGTGCCCCGTGTGCGCCGGCCTTCCGGGCGCGCTTCCGGCGCTCAACCGGTCGGCGGTTGAGATGGCGGTGCGTATGGGGCTGTCGCTCGGATGCACGGTCAACGCCAAGTCGATATTCGCCCGTAAACACTACTTCTACCCCGACCTCCCCAAGGGCTACCAGATATCGCAGCTCGACATCCCGATATGCGTGGCCGGAACGCTGTCCATAATCGTTGACGGGCGGGAATCGACCGTCCGCGTCAACCGCGTCCATATTGAGGAAGACGCCGGCAAACTTGTGCACGACCAGGACGCCGACTCGCTCTTCGACGTGAACCGCTGCGGCAGCCCGCTCATAGAGATTGTCTCCGAACCGGATATGCGCGGCCCGCGGGAGGCCTACGCCTACCTCATGGGGCTAAAGCGGATACTCGAGTACCTCGGTGTCTGCGACTGCAATATGGAAGAGGGCAGCCTGCGTTGCGACGCCAACATATCGTTGCGCCCAAAGGGTGAGAGCAAATTGGGCACCAAGACGGAAATCAAGAACATGAACAGCTTCCGCAATCTCGAAAAAGCGCTGGAATACGAAGCGAAACGGCAGGAGGAGGTACTGAGGTCGGGCGGTCGCGTCGTACAACAGACGTTCCTGTGGAACCCGAACGAGAATCGCTCCGTCCCTATGCGAACGAAAGAGGACGCCGACGACTACCGCTACTTCCCCGACCCCGACCTTACGCCGCTCGTCGTGGAGGCCGCTTGGGTTGACAAAATGAGAGAAACGCTGCCGGAGCTGCCGGCGCCCCGCCGCCGAAGGTTTGAGGGCGGCTACAAAATTACCCCCTACGCCGCCGAAGTGCTGACCGGCTCTCGCCCCCTCGCCGATTACTTCGAGCGGTGCGTAAGCAGTTGCGACGACGCCAAATCCGCCGCCAACTGGGTGATGACGGACATTATGCGTATGATGAACGACGCGAAAATCGAGAACCCGTTCGTTCTCAAAACCAAGCCGGAGCGATTGGGCGAACTGATAAAACTGATAAACAGCGGCGGCGTCTCGGCCAAGGCCGCAAAGAGGGTATTAGACCTGATGGAGAGCGAGGACAGGGAACCGGGCGCGGTAATCCGCGAACAGGGTTTGGAACAGGTGTCGGACACATCGGCGATTGAGGGTGTGGTGAAAGGCATGATAGACGCCCATCCCGCCGAGGCTCAAAGGTACAGGGACGGCGATAAGAAACTCGCCGGCTTCTTCATGGGCCAAGTAATGAAAGCCTCCAAGGGCGCGGCCAATCCAAAAGAGGCAATGGCCATTCTCGACAGGCTGATTTTCGGATAGTCACGGCGATAAAGCGTCGTAATTTAGTTGTCGGTGGTATAATCGGGGAGTGATAATGACAAGGCGGATTGATTCCGATATGATACGGATTATCATCGCGTTAATGACGATAACACTCTGCGCCTGCGCGACAATAGCGTCGGCGCAACCGGCGGACACCGTCGGTATAACGGATAATGGTATTGACAGCGAAACGGTTAATGTTACCGTTGACGATACAACCGCGAATATTGCCGATGCCGACGGCGGCGACTCCGGCAATATTGATGCCGTCAATCTCGACGACGATGAGTTACTGCAAGCCGCCATAGCCGTGGATAGTGTGAAAACCGCCCAGTCCACGCAAAAATTAGACCTCATCCGCCGCGAGCACGAGTACAAAAAGCAGACGCGGGCCGCTATCATAATGATGCTCCTCATCGCGTTGGCGATGTCAACATCGCAATCATGGAATCCCAGGTAACCGGTCATTTCGACGTCGCTCAATGACCGGCGGTTTCGCTCATTGAGCGTAGCCGAAATGAGCCGGCCTCGACAGCCCAAGCGCCCCTATCATCCCATCATCCGCCTCTACCCCCGCCCCGCCCGTAGTCAAATACCCGCCGGTAATATACCCGTTCGCTCCCGCCTGAAAAATCAGCGGCTGCAACGTTCCAAGATTCTTTTCTCTCCCGCCGCAGACTTTTATCGTTGACTTAGGCATTGCCAATCTATACAATGAGACGATTTTAAGAAATTCAACAGGCGTCTCCTTCGGCGGCTCCGCACGGATACCCTCTATCGCGTTCAGAAAGTTTATCGGCACGGTATCAACCCCCAGCCCCCGCAACTCTAAACACAACGCGATTCTATCCTCCCAACTCTCGCCCACCCCGAAAATCCCACCGCAACACACCCTAAGCCCGGCCGCCTTCGCTCTGCGGACCGTGGCCGCCCTGTCGTCGTAACCGTGCGAGGTCACTATCTTGCCGAAGTGGGCGCGGCTCGTCTCCAAGTTGTGGTTGTAGCACACAACGCCCACATCGCGTAACGCCGCGAAATCATCATCGCCAAGTATGCCAAGCGAAGCGTGTTTCTCCCCATCATTTCCACACTCCGAAAGTGCCCCGCACAGCGCTTTAAACTCCGACGGGCTAAGGCGCCGACCGCTTGACACTACGCAAAACGGCAGCCCCTCAGACCAAGCCCGCCGGCACCGCGAAATAATCTCTTCGGGGAGACAAAGCCCGTGTATGGCGACATCGGCCCGATTGTGGGCCGACTGCGAGCAGAACGCGCAGTCCTCGCCGCACCCGCCCGACTTTACGCTCATAATCGCGCACGGCTCAACAACATCGCCGAAGAAACGACGCCTCACCTGGTCGGCGGCGGCAAAGAGCAACACCGCCCGGTCAAGCGGCCAAGCGGCGGCTTCTCGCATATCAGACTCGGAGATACCGGCCCCGTCGTTTGATACGGCGCTATCGTACAGGCTTTCCGCTTTTTGGAAGTAGCTCATGGGATAAATATAATAAACGGCAAAGACGGCAAGATAGACTTTCGGGGAAAAATCCGCACAGCAACATGATTTTGCCGTCGGCTGATGAATGGCAGGCGTTGGTTGATGCGGTTGGCGGTAGGGGAGTTGCCGGGAGTAAGTTGAAATCGCAAACCGGTTGGAACGCTTCCGACGATGTTGTCAACGAGGATGCGTACGGATTTTCGGCTCTGCCGGGCGGTATCTACGGTATCTACAACTGGAGAGGAGGCGGTTTCCGCGAGGCCGGTTACGACAGCTACATAAGTTCCGGGGGGGAGACGCAGCTTGTCTATGTCATCAACTCCAAAGGGGGGATAAGTTCCGTCCACTCCGGGAACAAGTGCGCCTCCGGGACGGGGGAGTTCTTTTTGCAGCAGATACGGCGGATGGGGCTGACGGCCAATGTTCCGCGCTGATATTGAGCGATATTAAGACAACATGGCAGGAAAGGATAGACAAGGGAGACATTATTTTGTACCAGCCGGCACAGACTCGAGAGGTTTGATACATTTAAATTTTTTCCACTCCTCGGCAACACGGTAGGCGGCGACGTTGTTTGCCGGTACGTACAAACAAGCTTTGTCTTCAATAACGTCACCGTTCTCGTCTATTTTCCGAAATGCGCAGATTCCAAGTTGAGGCGGGGTTGGATTTTGAACGATTATTGAGGTTAAACCATTACAAGCTTCAAACGCAGACATTCCGATTTCCCTCACGTTATTTGGGATCGAAACGGATATCAGGTTGATACAACCGTTAAACGCGAATGGCTCAATATACGTTACACTGCCAGAAATAATTACAGACATCAGATTTTCGCAGATTGCAAATGTACCCTCTCGGATACGCTTTACGCTGTCAGGGATTGTCACGGACGTCAATCCCGTACAGCAGAATACCCCAAAACCAATATACGTCACACTATTCGGAATCATCACAGATGTTAGGTTGGAGCAACTCATAAACGCATGATTCCCGATTCTCTTCACACTATTAGGGATTGAGATTGATATCAAAGATGTACAACCTTCAAACACCTCGTTTCCGATAGAAGTTATACCGTGCTCAATAACCACGTTGGTAATACTATCTTTAATGTCGTGCCATGGTGGAAACCCAGTATGATAATCGTAATCCGCCATAGCCCTCATCCCACTAACAATAAGCATTCCGTTATCTTTCAGTGTCGCAATAACGTTACCGCCACTGTCGCCGCAATTCCACGTCCTCACGCCTCCAACATTATTCGTCAGTGCTTCTCCAGTTAGGTTTGCCTCTGCTCCAGCCTTCTTTCCATCGCCGCATCCCACAACAACGAAAAACACGGTAATGAATATTACCGTTGTATATGTGGTACGTATATGTTTTATGGCCATACCCATTTCTCGTTTTTCCTATAATTGTTTTTAAATATGTTAATATTAATATAAACCTACGGCGTATGTTTAAATTTTTTGAACATCTCTAAATAATTAATATATTTAATTGCATTTTCTATAGTCTGTAGGTCTACCATTTCATCCATCTTATTTTTTATAGTGTCTCATAATCTTCAAATACTTTTTCAAACACAACATTATTTTTAGAAACAATACCGCTCAAATCAATTTGTAGGCCATCATCGTTTTCTATTGTAACCTCTACCGTTTTCCCGTCATTGCCGTCTTCCGTTACGACGTGAAAGTTTAAATCGGAGTAACGCCGGGAGTTCCAAGCATCTCGCTCCGTGTCTCTGCTTTTCAACCGTGTAAACTCATCTCCGTAACTCCAATACATCTCTATAATTTGATTTGCCTCCACAATCTGAGACGGCTCCACAGTCTCCACGTCAAGAGGCGCCAAATCCTTATCACCATCGC
>JAITCM010000009.1 GCA_031283085.1 Chitinispirillales bacterium
ATTTTAACGGATTGGACCCCAATAAACCCGCGGTGAGGAGCGGCGGATACAGGATAACCTACGTGGGTTTGGGCAAGTGCGGCGGGAAGCGCGAGCTTGAGAGGACAATTTTCGTGAGGTAGCCGTAATGAGACTGTTTTTACCGTAACCGCGCCGCGAAAAAATATTTTTTTACAAAACGGCGCGGTTAATATTAGTTTATATGTATATTTATGTAGAGGCGGCAATCTGCCGTCCGTTTCGTATGAAATAAAAATCGAAGAGGTTTTTTGATGCGTGTTGCCCGTTTGACGTTGGTACCGCTTATTGTGTTGTCAGCGTTTGCTTTCGTGTCGCCGCTCTTTGCCGGCGCGGTGATAGTCGTGCCGTCGCAGCAGGCTAAGAGCATCGGCGCGGCCATGGTGGTTGCGCGGCCTGGCGATACGGTGAGGGTGGGGGACGGCACGTACAGGGAGAAGGTTTTCATTACGCCCGGAGTTGTGCTTGTCTCGGAGAAGCTCTTTGGGGCGGTGATTGACGGGGGCGGGCGGGGGACTGTTGTGACCATGAGCAATTCGTCCGAAATATCGGGTTTTGAGGTGCGCAGCGGGACGGTCGGTATCTTTTCGGCCACGGCGCAGGCGGCAATCCGCCGGTGTCGGGTTATGTACAATGTTCAGAGCGGGGTGATGTGCGTGGGCGCGTTGCCCAGGATGGAGGACAATTTCATCGTGTTCAACAAGGGGTCGGGAGTGCAGGGGTGGGATGTGCGCACAACCAGCGGGTCGATAAACCACAACACCATCGCGTTCAACGCCAATCATGGGATAGCGCTGGGTGGCAGTACCTCCATCACGGTTGAGAACAACATCATCGCGTTTAACGAGCAGTTTGGGGTGAAGCCGGCGGAGGAGACGGTGCGCGTGGTGCTCATCAACAACAATTTTTACCAGAATGCCAGAATTTCGAGCAGTTTGCCTTCGGACAACATATCGGCGGACCCGCTTTTTGAGGATGCTAAGCGGTTCAACTTTAATCTTATGAAGGATTCGCGCAGCATAGGGCTTGGGACGGACAATCAGAATTTGGGTTCGAGGCTCTTGCATTGAAAATAAAAGTCAAACCATACCTGACGGGAGTTTTGCCATGAATATCAGAAACAGTATCGCCGCGGTGTTAGTGTGCGCGGCGTGCTTTGTCGGTGTGTCGTCCGCCGAGGTAATTGATGTGCCGGCGCAAGCCAAGACCATTTCCGGAGCCATGATTACGGCGCGTATGGGGGATACCGTGAAAGTTGCGCCGGGCGTTTACCGGGAGCTTGTGATAATGGCTCCGGGTGTGTACCTCGTTTCGACGTCGCTCTTTGACGCTAAGATAGACGGGGGCGGGCGCGGGACGGTCGTTACCATGTCCAAGAACTGCGCCATCTTCGGTTTTGAGGTGACGAACGGCACTATCGGTATATTCTCGAGCGATATGGGCAACGAGATAGCCTCCTGCCGCGTCGTGAACAACTGGATGACGGGTATCATTACCGTGCGCCACCTGCCCAAGATTCAGGACAACATTATCGCTTTCAATCGGGCGTCGGGCATACAGGGGTGGGATGTGCGTTCCACCGCGGCTACGGTGAACCACAACTCCATAGCCTACAACGGCAACCACGGTATCGCTGTTGGCGGCACGTCGGAGTTCATTATTGAGAACAACGTTATCGCGTTCAACGAGAAGTTCGGCCTCAAGATATTGGAGGCGCCGGAGAAGATTCAGGTCAGCGCCAACAATTTTTGGCGCAATTTGTACCAGCCGGGCAAGCCGCTTCCAGAGAACAACTTTGCCTTTGATCCGGCGTTTATTGCTCCGCGTTCCGGCTTGAACTTTAAGCCGGACCCCGGTCAGTGCTGTAAGTCTAAGGGGTCGGACGATGAAAACATTGGCGCAAGACTGAACTATTAACAAATATTGATAAATCTAAGGGACAGGACGTATATGATGAGATTTTTTAAAAGCAGGTTCGCGAAGTTCAGGCTGGTGTTGGCCACGGTCGGTGTGACGGCCGCCGCGACACAGGTGTGGGCGGCGGATGGCGGTTTGCCCGGCGGACACCTTATAACAGACCGTTGGCGCCACGTGTATTCCCAGTATTCGGGCATAACAAACGCGGCGTTTATTAACGAGGAAAACTATATGTCGCTGCGCTTCCTCTTCGCCCAAACACTGGAGACGTTCTACACGCAGGAAGCGGGATTTACCATGCCGATTGGCCTGTACGACGCGGCGGGTGTGTCGTGGATAATGAACGGTACCTCAAGTTACGCGGCTACCAACGATACCGGCGGGTTGACCGGCAAGAACATTGTCGACCAGGGCCACTTCATAGCCCTGACCTACGCGAACAATGTGTGGAAAGGGTTGACTGTGGGCGGCAACATAAATATCATAGCGCAGAGCGTCCCGGAGGTCTCCGTCACCGGCAGTGCCAATAATGATACGAAGAACAAAACGAGGCTGGGTTTCGGCATGGACATCGGCCTCACGTACAAGGTACTGCGCCACCAGTTGTTGGGCAATCACATACTCGGTCTCGCGACGAACAATATCGTCAACATAATAACGGGCGAAACCGATGAAAAGTTCGCCGCGGCGCTGCGCTTTTCATTACTCTCCGACTTTTGGGAGAGGCGCGTCTACTACGGCGCGGACTTTGTCCTTAAAGACTTCCTTGCCGGCGAGAACGACTGGAAGCCGGAGTCGGTGAAAGGGATGCCGTGGGAGCTTACTCAGAAATTGGGTACCAACATACTGCGTATCTTCAAACTGTACGGGCTTGTCGGTTTCAACAACGATGGGATTGACCACTACGGGTTCGCTTTCGGCGCGAATATGCCGGGATTCTTCAACGGGCGCGACATAGAGGGCATGATGCAGTTCGTCTCCATAGCCAATCCGACGTCAGGTACGGATGAGGCCAACGCGAGCCACATAACGTTTTACGCCCGCACGGAGCTTGGAAAGCACAGGGAAGAGATATACGCTCGAAGGATGGCCCGCCGCGGGACGCTGGGGCCCAACAACCTGTACAACCAGGCGCTCGACTTGTACTACAAGGGCGAATACTACCGCGCCTACTGGATATTCTCGCAAATCGCGGTGGAGTACCCCGACTTCTTCCGCAACGATATGGTCAGCTACTACCAGGGCGCCTGTATAGAGGGTATGGATATGCGCCAAAGCGCTGTTATGGCTTTCAAGCGCACCAAAGAGGAGCACTCGCGCAGCGTGGCCGTGCCTATGGCCGACTTGGGGTTGATGCGTGTCTTCTACAGAAGCGGCGACCTCGCGGCGGTGGAGAGCCAGTTTGAGGAGCTCAACGCTTTGGGCGTTCCCGACTCCATCAAGTACCACGCCTACTATATAATGGGGCAGGCCACCATGCAACGCGGCGACTACCAAAAGGCGCGGCAACTGTTCACCATGATTCCCGACAACCACCCCGACTATGTGTTCGCGTACCACGCGGCGGCGGTGTCGAACGCGCTGGCCGAAAACTATCAGGGCGCCATATCCGACTTGGAATTCGTCATCCAAATTAAGCCTAAGAACAAGGCGCAGGAGGAGGCCATCAACCGCTCCTACGTCTTCTTAGGCTTCCTGTACTACGAAGACCTGTCCAACGAGGGCGCGCTGGCCAGGGCGGTAACGGCGCTCCGAAAGGTGCCCAAAAACAGCTATTACTACCAGGACGCGCTCTTGGGTTTGGGTTGGACCGGCCTGAAAGCGCGGCAGTGGAACGACTGCCAAAGCGCCGGCGCGGAGTTGGCTAAAGCGTCTACCGACCCAGTGCTCCAGAGCGAGGGCAACCTGTTGCAAGCGTACGCGTACGCCATGCAGAAGAACTACACTCAGGCGGTCAACCTGCTTGAGGAAGCCAGCAAGAGAATGTCGGCCTACTCCGGCCCGAACGAGTCGGAGCTTGCCGCTAGCCGTAACGAATACGAGAGTGTCAGGAGCGAGTACGAGAGTATGGGCGTCAGGGTAGACGAATTGGGACAGGCGCGTCAATCGTCCGTAGTCCAAACTTCGATAGACAGCCTTCAGTCTCCACAGTCCAAGAGCAAGACGGTTATCGACCAGCATTTCAAGTTTGAGGACGAGTTCAAACGCAAGACTTTCTTCAACCGCGAGAGCGCGCAGGTGAAGGAAGACATAGACTTCGCCATGGCGCGGTTCGCAAGGTACGCGGGTTCGTCGGGCGCCAGAGACGCTATCAAGAAGTCCGGCGGCGGGGCGATTGACGATGAGATTGAGAAGCTCAAGAAGGAGTTGGAAAAAGCGAAATAATGTTTTTTTTGATGTGTTGACGATGTAGGGGCGCGATTAATCGCGCCCTTTTTTTTGACAAAGACACGATAACAAGTATACAAGGAGCAATAACGTGAAAGAAAAGATTGTGAAAGCGATATCAATATTGCTGAAGGATTGGTTGTCCGAATCTGACGTCGAAAAAAATATCGCCGTTCCCCCTTCCGACGATTTGGGGGACTATGCTTTTCCCTGCTTCGCCCTGTCCAAAGTTTTGAGGAAGAATCCCGCGGTTATCGCGGCGGATATTAAAGAAAGGATAGGGATTATTGACGGGGGAAAGATTCGGGTAGAGTCTTCCGGGGGGTATCTCAACTTCTTTATCGATAAGCGAGAGCTGGCGGCTTCCGTTATCGAAAATTATTCACACGCCGTGCCGCAAAGTTTGGCGGATTGCGGCGTTGAACCTGTCGGTATGGTTGACGGGCGTCCGGTGCGCGCGGTCGTCGAGTTCGCCTCGCCGAATACCAACAAGCCCTTGCACCTCGGCCACCTGCGCAATATGTCCATAGGCGACAGTACCGCCCGCATCCTCTCGTTTTGCGGGTGCGAAGTTTTTAAGGCAAGCATCAACAACGACCGCGGCGTCCACATCTGCAAGTCCATGCTCGCCTGCAAACGCTGCGGAAACGGCGCCACGCCCCAGAGCGCGGGGGTCAAATCCGACCACTTTGTTGGGGATTACTACGTGATGTTCAACGATAAGTCCAAGTTAGACCCATCATGGGGCGACGACGCTCAGAAAATGCTCAAAGATTGGGAAGAGGGGGAACCGGAGACGGTCGAATTGTGGAAAAAGATGAATAAGTGGGCTCTTGATGGGTTTCGGGAGACCTATAAACTGTTCGGAATATCTTTTGACAGGGAGTATTACGAGAGCGACATCTACAAAAACGGCAAGGAGATTGTGGCGGAGGGGTTGGATAAGGGCATTTTTTATAAACGGGAAGACGACGCGGTTGCCGTCAACTTAGGGGAGGAAAAACTCGGCGGCAAGGACAATGAGAAGGTGCTTCTGCGCCCCGACGGCACGAGCGTCTACATCGTCCAAGACCTGTACTTGGCGCTGCTGAAGGATAAGGAGTTCAAGTACGACAAATCTATCTACGTAGTCGGCAACGAACAGGATTACCACTTCGCGGTGCTCATCGCCATTTTCAAGAAGTTAGGCTACGGGGTAGGGGAGAAGATGAAGCACCTGTCCTACGGGATGGTGGAACTGCCGGAGGGAAAGATGAAGTCCCGCGAGGGGACTGTGGTGGACGCCGACGACTTGGTAACGGAGACTAAGGAATTAGCTAAAAAGGAAGTCTCCGAGCGGTACGAGATAGGCGAGGCCGAAGCGGAGGAGAGGAGCATACGAATCGCGCTGGCGGCGGTCAAATACCAGCTACTGAAGGTAGACATAGCGAAAAACATGGTCTTCGACCCCAAAAAAGCAATCAGCTTTGAGGGCGACACCGGCCCGTACCTGCTGTACAGCTACGCGAGGGCGTCGTCCATACTGAGAAAAGCGGGGCGGTCGGTGTCGCCGGTTGATATCTATAACGGTATTAATACGGATAATGGCGGCGAAAACGCGGGTATTGGTAACGGCATAAATGTTAATGATGATGATAACAACAGTCAGCAAACCGTAGGGGCGAACTGCGTTCGCCCGCGTGTCGATAAATCGGATTTACCCGAGACGTTTGAACCCGCCGAGATTAAACTGCTGAAGAAGATAGCCTTCTTCCCGGAGGCAGTGAGCTTTGCTTACAATAGATTATCTTCCTCCGTTATCGCGAATTACGCCTTCGACCTGGCGCAGCTGTTCAACGAGTTCTACCACGCGAGCCAGGTGATAGGGAGCGGGGGAGCGGTGGAGGCCTTTCGGGTCAACCTCGTGGCGGCCTTTCGGTCGGTGATGCGGGGGTGCCTTGAGCTATTGGGGATTGAGGCGGTTGAGGAGATGTAGGTGGCTCATTTCGGCTACGCTATCCAAATCCGCAATGAAAAAGATTCCCCCGTAGGGGCCGACCGGGGACGGTCGCCCCTACGGGTTATTCCATAACGTCAACGGCAACGCCATACCGCATAGATTTGGATAGTAATCCCAAAAACCGACAAAACCGCCAATATTTAGGATAACAATCCCAAAAATCGACAAATCTGTAAACTTTTTGGATTACTCTCCAAAAAAAAGTTGGTTTTTATGGATTTTTATTGTATATTCATTATAGAAAGGGGCTAAAAATGGTTCAGAGGCCGCAATACGTCAAAAGACTCCTGTCGTTCAAAGACAGGAACATTATAAAGATAGTAACCGGCGTCCGGCGGTGCGGGAAGTCTACGCTCTTTGAACTTTACCGGGACGAGCTGACCCGCCGGGGCGTGGAGCCGGGGCAGATTCAGAGTATCAATCTTGAAGACTTGGCCAACGAGCATCTGAGGGACTACCGCAAACTTTACGAACAAATCACCCAAAATCTT
>JAITCM010000091.1 GCA_031283085.1 Chitinispirillales bacterium
GCGAAAAAAACGTGTACGGCCGGCAGAGCCTTTCTGGGATTTGGGAGGTGAATCAGTCTGAAATGTATGGCAAAAACGGTGTTGGGAATAATCGCGAAACAGTGTCTAATTTTTACGTTCCTTTTTTTTAAACACTTTTGCCGTATACCCTTACAAAGGAGGGGATTATGAGTAAGAAGTCTGTGGGGCTTTTGCGTGTATTCGGGTGGAAGTTGGCGGCGGCCGCTTTGGCGGTGGCTGGGGTGGTGGGGATGGCGGGGGCGCAGACGTTTGCCACTTCGGGTGGAACAGGTAAAATGGGTGTGACTTTCACAGTGGCTAAAAAGGCGGAACTCACGTGTACGGGGAAAAATCTGACCAAAGAAGAGCTGCTTGCCGCCAATGCTTTTGATTCGGGGCTGGCTAAGATAAATCCGGGGAATCTTGGTACAATTAAGGTCGCCACGAATGCCTTTTCTTGGAGTATTGAGATGACAACGGAAAATGGCGGAAGGCTTGTATATCGTAAAGGCGGAAAACCCGGAAAGCCAACTTGCTCCAATATTAACGCCTGGGATGCGACAAAGTGTGATGATGTCGGTGGTTGGGCGGTTGGAGCCGATACGGGGGGTACAACCGATACGCTGAAATACACAACAACTAGCGCTTCTGCGTCCGGTGTAATTAAAGATGGTGGCACCGGGAAAGACCACGTTCAGTTAGAAGTATCGATTGGTATCGCGTTTCTTGGAAGTCAATTGGACGCGGGTGCCGGTCAATCCACCCTGTATGCTATAGGGGCGCCTTCAAACTACACGACAGCGGCCCCCGTTGCTATCAATGATTTGGAAAAAACAGGGACAATGCTATCTACCGCAAGCCCTGCCGTGCCGGTTAAATTCCACGATTTGCTTGGCAAACATTACGACAAATGGGATTCACCGCCGGCTTCTTATGTCAGCCTTAATGGACAATATTGGAATACAAATTCTGGTAATATTGCCAGTAACGGGTTTAATGCGCCTAATCATTCGAAAGGCCCTAAGGATGAACAGTATTTCTTCGTAAATGTGGGGCTTAATCAGACTGCAAAAGACAAAATCGGAGGAAATAAAGATGGGGCATATAAGGAAACGTTCACTTTCGAACTGGTAGGAAACTTCTAACCCGCCGGCTTTTGTCAAGCCTGTAAGCGCAGGGCAAAAGCCGAATAAAGGGTGTCCCGTTCATGGGCACCCTGTTTTTAAGTTAAGTACCGAATCTAAGGAGTATTGCGTTGAAAAAACATATCTTGACATTAACGAGTCTGTTATTTGCGGCGTTCGGCGCGCGCGCCGCGTTTACGATAGAACCGGCGATGGTGATGATGTTTGCCGACAGGGGTGAGAAAGCAACATTCATGGAACTTGTGCATACCGGCGGCGGCCCGGCGGCAGTACAGTTTACCGTGCTTGAGCGAGTGCTGGATATGGATGGCGTACTTGTGAAAGAGGGCGCGGCCAGGAGTACGGATTTTGTCGTGCATCCGGCAGAGGTGATATTGTTCCCGAATGAGCGGGCGACCGTTCAGATTCAATACCGGGGCAAGGGTAAGATAACCGCTGACAGAGCCTACGTGCTTTATTCGCAGGAGGTGCCGCTGGAAATGGATGAAGAGGAGCCCGGCGTAGGGATGTCGGTGAAGATGCTGACGAACTACTACACCGTTATAGCGTTGGAGACCGGAAAGCCTGGAAAGCCGGTATTTGTGTCGTCTAAAGTGATAGATGGCGGCAAGGTCGAGGTAATAGCGGAGAACAGAGGTACCGGCCGTGTCCCCATGGATCGGATGAGCCTCATAATAGGCAATAAGGTAATCACGGATTTCACCGGCAAGAGCAATTCGATAATGCCCGGTACTCAGCGCCGCTTAACTTTCGTGTGGCCGCGCGCGGTTGCGGCTAATGAGATAAAATTTGTTTACTGACATAATCGGAAGCCCTCCTCTCCCAACGCTAAAATAATAATTGACTTTGAAAAAAGCAGTAAACAAAAAAAACATTTTTCGCTTGACCTGCGGGGTGCGCGGTATTATTTTCATACTATCGGTATTTAATACCGTATAATTCACTGATTTGGTGGGTTTAGACGACATAAATAAGGAAGCGGCAACGGCGCTGCTGGCTCTTATTGGGGCCGGGGGCGTCGTTTTTTTGTACGGGGGGTATCATTACTTACAAAGAGAGTATTCGGTACAGTACGATATAATTAACCGTCAACCATAATTAATCCATTTTCTAGGAGGTATTGCGTATGAAAGACGTTGCGAGTCTGTTTGGCAGCATGGTTTTTAACGACGCGGTTATGCAGGCGCGGTTGCCCAAGGATATCTACAAGGCGGTGAAGAAGACCGAGGCGGAGGGGACGCGGTTGGAGCTTGACGCGGCCAACGCTGTGGCTACCGCCATGAAGGATTGGGCCATTGAGAGGGGGGCCACGCACTTTACGCACTGGTTCCAGCCGATGACCGGCATCACGGCGGAGAAGCACGACAGCTTCATCTCCCCGATGGCCGGCGGCAGGGTTATAATGGAGTTTTCCGGCAAGGAGCTTGTGCGGGGCGAGCCGGACGCGTCGAGCTTCCCCTCCGGCGGGCTGCGCGCCACGTTTGAGGCCCGCGGGTACACCGTTTGGGACGCGACCTCTTACGCTTTTATCAAGGACGGGACGCTCTGTATACCCACGGCTTTCTGTTCGTACAGCGGCGAGGCGCTCGACAAGAAGACGCCGCTCCTCCGCTCCATGGAGGCCATCGACAGGCAGGCCATGCGCATACTCAAACTCTTCGGCAACACGACCGCGAAGCGCGTCATCACTACCGTTGGGCCGGAGCAGGAGTATTTCCTTATCGATAAGGAGATGTACGTGAAGCGGCCGGACCTGGTTTACACGGGGCGTACCCTTTTCGGCGCCCGTCCGCCCAAGGGGCAGGAGCTTGAAGACCACTACTTCGGCAGCCTGAAGCCCCGCGTGTCGGCGTTCATGAAGGAGCTCGACGAGGAACTCTGGAAACTCGGCGTTCACGCCAAGACCAAGCACAACGAGGTCGCGCCCGCCCAGCACGAGCTTGCGCCGATATTCTCGACCACCAACATAGCCACCGACCACAACCAGCTGACGATGGAGTTGATGAAGGTCATCGCCAACAAACACGGGATGGCTTGCCTCCTGCATGAGAAGCCCTTCGCCGGCGTTAACGGCAGCGGCAAGCACAACAACTGGTCGATAGGCACCGATACCGGCGTGAACCTGCTCGAACCGGGCGAGACGCCCTACGAGAACGCGCAATTCCTGCTCTTCCTCGTGGCGGTCATCACGGCGGTCGACGAGTACCAGGATTTGTTGCGCGTGTCGGCGGCCAGCGCGGGCAACGACCACCGCCTCGGCGCCAACGAGGCGCCCCCGGCCATCGTGTCGATGTTCGTGGGCGAGGAGCTTATGGGGATATTGGAGGCCATCGAGTCCGGCGCGAGCTACAAGGGCAAGGGTAAGCACCAGATGGAGATTGGCGTCACGGTGCTGCCGCACTTCCCCAAGGACACGACCGACCGCAACCGCACGTCGCCCTTCGCCTTCACCGGCAACAAGTTCGAGTTCCGCATGCTCGGTTCGGCGTTCTCCATCGCGGGCCCGAACATCGTGCTGAACACCATCGTCGCGGAGGTTCTGAGCCGCTTCGCCGACACTTTGGAGAAGTCGAAGAAGTTCACCGACGACTTGGCAGAGCTGATAAAGAAGAGCGTCGGCGACCACAAGCGCATTGTCTTCAACGGCAACAACTACGCCGCCGAGTGGGTGACCGAGGCCGAAAAGCGCGGGCTCTCCAACCTGCGTACGACCGTAGACGCGCTTCCGGAGTTTGTGTCTAAAAAGAGCGTCGATGTGTTCACGAAGCACCGTGTCTTCACCAAGCAGGAGCTCCACTCGCGTTACGAAATATTCTTGGAGGCCTACTGCAAGACACTGCATATCGAGGCGCTGACGATGGTGGATTTGGTGAAGGGGAAGATAATTCCCGCGAGCATCGACTACCAGAACGAGCTGGCGCGGCTGCTCAAGCTTAAAAAAGATTCCGGCGCGTCTTTCGACACTACGCTCGAAAACCACTTGCTGACGGCGATTTCAAAGCTCTCCGCCAGCATATTAAAGAAGCTGGAAGTCCTTGAGCGCGCCATAAAAGACTCGAAGGACAGGAGCGAAATCAAGGCGCTCGCGACGTTCTACCGCGACAAGGTCTTCCCGGCCATGTCGGAGCTGCGCGAGGTCGTGGACGAGTTGGAGACGCTCGCCGACAAGAAGCGCTGGCCGCTGCCCACCTACGGGGATATGCTGTTCAGCGTGATTTGATGTTTTGATGATGGCAAGGGGCGGCACGGTAGCCGCCCTTTTTATTTGTACGGATTAATGATTTTCAGTCTGCGGTTCCACCAGCCACCCGTGGACGATTTTTGCCCTCTCCACCGCGAATTTGAAATGGCTCGTGATGTTCTCCAGCCCTATCTGTTCGTCCAACCCGGCTTTGTTTATGGCCCTAAGCACCGCGGGCTGTACGCCGGAAAGTATGAGCGTTATTTTCTGCCTGTTGCACTGGGATGAGAATTGCCGCAGGGCGTTTAGTCCGGTGGAGTCTATCACGGGTACGTTGCGCATTCGCAGGATACGCGCTTTAAGGTGTTTCCCGGCAGCGTTGGCGGATTCTATTCCCTCCTCGAACTTAAAGGCGGTGCCGAAGAAGAAGGGGCCGTTGATTTCGTACACATCGGTTCCGGGCGGCACGTGTTTCAAATCACGCGCGTCGTTTTCGGAGATAAGCGCGTTGTTCCTGTCGCCGTCGCTGATTTCGCGGGATATGACTTCGACGCCCGATACCATAGTCAGCCGGCGCATGAAGAGAACCGCGGAGAGTACCACGCCTACCTGTATGGCCTCGGTCAGGTCGGCGAGCACCGTGAGGGCGAAGGTTATGACGAGCACCGCCACGTCGCTGCGCTGGTTTTTAAACAGGCCGATGAACGTCCTCCATTCGCTCATGTGGTAGGCGACCATCACAAGAATCGCGCCGAGGGCGGCGAGCGGAATCAGTTTGACCCATTGGCCGAAGCATAGCATGATGAGCAGCGCCACAATCGCGTGTGCGATTCCGGCGATTGGGGTGCGGCCTCCGTTGCGGATGTTGGCGGCGGTTCGGGCGATAGCGCCGGTCGCCGGAATTCCGCCGAAGAGCGGGGATATGATGTTCGCCGCTCCCTGGGCTACGAGTTCCATGTTGGAGCGGTGCTTCCCGCCTATCATTCCGTCGGCCACGGTCGCCGAAAGCAGGGCCTCTATCGCCCCAAGCAGCGCTATGGAGATAGCGGGGGAGACGAGTTCGCGGATGACGGAGTAACTGAGATTCGGCATGACGGGGGCGGGCAGCCCCGAAGAGATATTGCCGAACCGGCTGCCGATGGTTTCTACGTCCAGCCCGAGGATTTTTACGGCCGCCGCGCCGATAACAATCGCCGCGAGCGCTCCGGGTATGCGCCGGCTTATCTTCGGCCAAAAGAGCAGAATCAACAAAGTGAAGCCGCCTATAATTGCCGCGTGCCAATTGATGCCGGAGGCTGCCTCCGCGTATCTCGCCCACTTGCCGAGAAAATCCGCCGGCATATCCTTAATGGAGAGCCCGAACAGGTCGCTGATTTGAGAGGTGAAGATTATAACCGCGATGCCGCTTGTGAAGCCTACCGTCACGGGGTAGGGAATGAATTTAATCACAGACCCCAGGCCGCTAAGCCCCATGACCGCCAGTATGAGCCCAGCCATCAGCGTAGCCGTGGCGAGCCCGTCTACGCCGTAGCGTTGCACGATTCCGAAGAGTATTATGACAAACGCGCCGGTAGGCCCGCAAATCTGAACCCGGCTGCCGCCAAGAAGCGAGAGGGTGAATCCCCCGATAAACGCGGTGACAAGCCCCTTTTCGGGGCTGACGCCGGAGGCTATGGCGAAGGCTATGCTCAAAGGAATTGTCAGTATCCCTACGATAAGCCCAGCGGTCAGGTCGGTAAAGAGCTGTTTGCGGTCGTAGCCTTTCAAGCAGTCGAGAATCATTGGCCGAAGCATATAATAGCCTTTCAAAAATCTCTGTGGTAAAAATACATTATTTGAGTTGTCTAAAGTATATTTTTGTGGAGATATTGATTTTTGTATTGAATTTGACTTTACCTTTAGCCCCATATTATTTTCATATTCCTCTAAATCGGAGCGATGGCATGGACACAAAATACATTTTCGTGACGGGCGGCGTGGTTTCCGGCTTGGGCAAAGGCATCACGGCGGCGTCCTTAGGCCGTCTCCTTAAACAGCGCGGGTTGAAAGTCGCGGCCCAGAAGCTCGACCCGTACATGAATGTCGACCCCGGAACCATGAGCCCGTTCCAGCACGGCGAGGTCTTCGTCACCGACGACGGCGCCGAGACCGACCTCGACCTCGGCCACTATGAGCGGTTCATCGACGAGAACCTGACGAAGTACTCGAACCTCACCTCCGGCAAGGTTTATTGGAAGGTGCTCGAACGCGAGCGTGCCGGCGGGTATCTTGGCGGCACCGTGCAGGTTATTCCGCACGTCACCGAAGTTATCAAGGAGTTCATCTACGCGGGCGCCAAGGGCACCGGCGCCGACGTGCTGATTACCGAAATCGGCGGGACGACCGGCGACATCGAGAGCCAGCCGTTTTTGGAGGCGATACGCCAAATTTCGCTTGAAAACCCCCGCTCAAACTGCCTGTTCATACACGTAACGCTTGTCCCGTACCTCAAAGGTTCGGGCGAGCACAAATCGAAACCGACGCAGCACTCCGTGAAGGAGCTACGGGCTATGGGTATTTCCCCGGACGTCATCATCACGCGCGCCGACGAGCCTTTAAGCCGCGGCATCAAGGAAAAAATCGCGCTATTCTGCAATGTCAAACCGGATTGCGTCATTGAGAACATTACTCTGTCAACGCTCTATGAGGCGCCGCTGATGCTGCACAGAAACGGGCTTGACGATGTTGTATGCAGGGGGCTTTCGCTTGACGTCCCCGAACCGGATTTGAGGGAGTGGCAGTCGATGACAGGCAGAATCGGCTTGCGGGAAAAGACGGCGAATATCGCCATCGTCGGCAAATACGTAAAGCTGCGGGACGCCTACCTCTCCATAATAGAAAGCCTGAACCACGCCGGATTTGAGACTTCGGCGAATGTGAACATCCTCTGGATAGACAGCGAGAACCTGGTCGGCCAAAGCGCGGAGGAGGCGCTTGGGGGAATCGGGCTCGGCGGGATGATAATCCCCGGCGGCTTCGGCGACAGGGGCATTGAGGGGAAGATAGCCGCCTGCCGCTATGCGAGGGAAAACAACATCCCGTACCTCGGCATCTGCCTCGGTATGCAGGTCGCGGTCATTGAGTACGCCAGAAACGTGTGCGGCCTTGAGGGCGCGAATTCCAGCGAGTTCAACGAACTCTCGCCGCACCCGGTGATAGACTTCATGTTCGGTCAAACGGGCATGGTCGGCAGCGGCGGTACCATGCGCCTCGGGGCGTACCCGTGCAAAATCGCGCCCGGCTCGCTCTTCGGCAAGCTCTACGGCTGGGGAGAGGTCAGCGAACGCCACCGCCACCGCTTGGAGGTCAACGACAAGTACCGCGAAATGCTGCGGCAAAACGGCATGGCGATATGCGGGACGTCGCCGGACGACTCCCTTGTGGAGGCTATAGAGTTGCCCGGCAAGCGCTTCTTCGTTGGCGTCCAGTTCCACCCGGAGTTCAAGAGCCGCCCGAACAAGCCGCACCCGCTCTTTTTGGGGCTGCTTAAAGCGGCGCTTGGGGAATCCTGATACCCGCCGCGTTTCCCGCCGCTTGCGTCAACAGGCGGTCAGCATATATATTATGTGTATGTTAGTCTACCGAGGAATCCGAGATAGCGGGTCGCGACGCGCCGCCGCCGTTGCCGCCGTCATCGCCGCGGTGTCGGCGGCGACGCTGTTCGGTTGTTCCGGGCGCGTCTCTTACAATGTTACGCAGAATTACATCGACCCATATTTTTCCGGGCGCCGCCTGAACAGCGCGCGGGTGGCCGTCCTGCCGTTTTTGACGCCGCGAGGTTTGGCGGTAGACGGCGAGCTTGAGCCTGAGAGGGTGGTCAGAAAACTTAAGGCGTTGCGGCCTGATATGGAATTCGTCTCTTTCATGGATTTTGAGAACGCCTTACCGGCGCAGGTTGACAGGCGGATTGTGCCGGAGTTTTACGGCAAGCTCTACGAAGGGGATGTCCTCGGCGTGAAGGCGATGGATTCGCTTTGGCGGCACATCGCGCAGCCCTATCTGCTGGTTTACACGCTGCGCTCCGGGGCGCTTATCAACAATGTTGACCAAAGCCTGTTCAAACACGCGAGCGTGGTGTGCGAGCTTTGGAGCCGCGAAGAGCGGGCTGTCGTGTGGCGGGCGTCCTGTATGGGTGTTTCCGATGACAAGGGGGTGTCGGACGATGTGTTGATGTCGGAGGGTATGCGGCGTCTCGCGGAGGCTATCCCGCCCACGCTGCCCAACTACGGTCGAGAGGCGTGGTGACCGGTGAGGGAGAGCGCCGAACGGATGGTCAAGGTAGGGTTCACGCGAAACCCTCAAAAAGTTTTCGACGAGATAGACCTGGTCACGGCGAGGATGGTGCGGCAGGGGTGGGTGTTCGTGGAGGGGATGATAGAAGACGGTCTGGGGTACGCGCATTTATTTTTTGAGAGGGAGATAGACGTATAGTCATAATTATAAACAGGAGGCCGCAATCATTAATATGCTGAAAAAATCGATATTCCGCGTAACCGTAACGATAATTTTAACGGCGCTGTCGTATTCGCCCGTTTTCGCGGTCAACGCCGTGGTCACCGACGTGAACGGGCAGGACTACAATGTTTCGTCTATCAAGCTGGCCAAGGGCTCCAAGCTCAAGGTGGTTTGCGGCAAGACGCGGATGGAGGTGCCTTTTAATTCGGTCAGTGTCATGAAAATCGCGCGTGGGTTGATAAGCTCTGTGGAAGGGCAGCTGTATTTCGGTGTGGAGATACGTATGAGCGACGGGGCGGTCGTCGGCGGTTTTGAAGGCGATATGCGCTGCGCCGTGAACGCCGACAACGGCCTTGTGGGGAAGGTGTCAAAGTCCAAGTACAGCTCGCCGCTCGGCAATGTAAGCGCGGTTTCAATAGTGGGTAAGGCGGATGATAAGAAGGGCGGCAAGGGGGACGACGAGGATGAATCGGAGGAGTGATACGAGGCATACGCCGTCCCTGGTATTTGTCAGCGGGATGCCTGAGACGCGGAGGCGCGACAGGAAGCTGTCGTTTTCCGCGATAGCTGTCTGCGGGATTTTGTGCGCCGTGCTTATGCTGGCCGCCTTTTTAGTCGTACGTTATATACATATATTCTTCCATCCCACAGTGGAGAATACGGAGCGTCTGCTGTCAATGGGAAAGCCCAGGGACGCGATGGCGCTCCTTAACAAAATGGAAAACAGCGGCGCGGCCGTTGATAGCAGGAGCGGTTTGCTTCGCGGCCGGGCGCTTTATGCCCTGCTCATGGAGCAGTTGCGCGTGGAGAAATGGGGGAGCTACGGCTTAAACCCCGATAACTGGCTCGCCCATCCGCTGGCGGCGGCGGCGGAACAGTGCTTCTTAGACGCTATGGCCATGTCGCCCGACGACCCGGAGATACGGTTGACGCTTGGAAACCTGTACAGGGAGCAGGGGCGCTTCGGAGACTCCGAACTCATTTTGCGCTCTTTGCTTGAGATTGACGACGGAAACGCCGAGGCCTATTTGGCCATCGGGTTGCTGTACGCGGAGGGAGCGCGGCTTGACGCGGCGGAAAGGGCGCTTACGGCCGCGTGGGAATTGGACGAGGGAAATCCTAAAATCGCGAAAAATATCGCCTACTTCTACAGGTTCTACGCCAACGAGCCGGAGTTGTCTATCGTGTGGTTTAGCCGGTACCTGCAAAGCGAGCCGAGAAAGGATACGGACGTCAACCTCATACGGGCGGAGCTTTCCGACCTGATAGAGCGCTATCCGGAGTACGAGGGGTATATGGTTGGGGTAAGCTCGAACCTCAATAGGGGCGTGGGCAGGAAATTCGCGGTGAGGAAGCGGCAGCCATAGTGTAAGTTTAACAGCGTACCTCGCCGGTCAAACGCGTTCCATTATCAATAAACGCCTGTTCATCCGCGGTATTAATGACGGATGTTTGCCCGGTTATGACAATATCTTTTCCGAATCTCACGTCGCCGGCGACATTCAACGATTCGCACTCGACAAGCGACGGCGCCCCTGCCGGGAACCGCTCTTTCAGTTTATCCAATGTACCGTAAAACCGCGGGTCTAAGCGGACGTTCATTTGTATTGACTTGTGCCGTCGGTTCATCACGATACGGTAGTCTTCCGTCAGGTCATAATAGTCCGACCATAGCAGCAGCAGTTCCTCGCAGTTTTTTACGGGCGCGAACCGGCTTCGCGGCACTCTGAGCGCGCCGGCGTTTTCGAAAACGGATAGCGCGGAGCCCATTGCGCTCTCTAATTGTATGACATCGGGTGAGGCCGCGTCGCGTGTGTCGAGCTTCTTTACGTTGCAAATCATAGGCAGCGTAAGCGTCCCGCGGTTCCATATATCGTGAAGGGCGTCCAAGCGTATCCACAGGTTGTTGGTGTTGAAGTATCTGTGCAAATCGGTGTCCATAAAGCGGTTGATTGACTCCGGCGGACACTGCGCCGCCTCACGAAGCGCCAGTTGCCCGTTCTTTAGCCGCACGATGTGGCCGCCTTTGCGGTCCATGAACGTCCTGTCCGTTACTTCCATGAGAAAGGGGAATCCACGGTCGGCGAAGTAGCCCAATATTCGCGTGTTGAGGGCGGCGTCGAGGTTGTCGATGTTCGAGATGAAAGCGTACTTGTAGCCGCGCTTTAGCAGGTTGTCCAATATGCCGGAGCTTTGGATGGCGGCGTAGAGGTCGCCGTGTCCGGGCGGATTCCATTCCAAACGCCGGTCGTGAGGGGCGTCTACGGGCGACAGGTCGGCGGCGTTGAGCTTCGGAAATTTGTGTTGTATGAATGACGGTCTGATGCCGGTTTTGATATCAGGGTAGCCGTCAAGCGCCGCTATGGTATCGCGCTCGGTATTAAAACTGTTCATCATGATGAGCGGGATGGAGAGGCCGAAGCGCGAGTTTAAATTGCGAATCTGCAAGGCGGTGATGTCGAGGAACGACAGCCCGTTTTTCACCGGTATAAGCGACTTGGCCGTGTATAGCCCCATGGAGGTGCCGAGCCCGCCGTTGAGCTTTATCACGACGGCGTGCGCGAGCGCCTCTTCGCCCGCCGCGTGTAAATCGTCAATGTCCGAAAAATCGGCTATGTCTCCCTCCTTTACGGGGTCAATATCGGACTCCGCGATGTATCCGGTCTTACCGTGGCACAACGCGTCGTAGTAGCTTAGGAAGATGTCGATAGCCGTTTGCGGCTGTCCTTCCCGCTCCATCTTGTCGGCGAAAAGCCGCCGGGTTGCGGTGTCTGCTGATGTTGAGTTAATAACGCTGTTCAAGGTGAAATATTCCTTATTTGAAGTTGTCCGTTTAATAATATATATCGGGAAACGCCGCCGCGGTATTGTTTTTTAGCGCGGCTGTAAGTTCCGGTTCGCTAATATCCAGTAATCGCGCGATTTCCACGGCTGTGTGGGGGAGGAAAGAGGGGCGGTTCTGTTTGCCTCGGCGGGGGACGGGGGAGAGGTAGGGCGTGTCGGTCTCAATTAGCAGCCTGTCGATGGGAACGCTCTTGATTAATTCGCGCAGGTGTGAGTTCTTGTAGGTGATTATGCCGGATATCGATATGTAGTATCCGCTGTTGACGATGTATTCTAAAGCTTCGGCGCCGCCGGTGAAGCAGTGGAAGACGGCTTTTTTGACGCCTGTATCGCGGCAAATCTCCGCGGCGCGTTTTTCGGTTCCGCGGGAGTGTATCACCGCCGGTAGGTTTGAGGTTACGGCGATTTCCAATTGTCTGATGAAGACGGGCATTTGCGTGTCAATAGAGGGATATGCCGGATTGGTGCCGTCCAAACCGATTTCGCCTATCGCCGCGATTTTCTTGCGTTGATGTTGATTCGACAGCAACGCCGCCAGTTCGCTGTCCCAGCCGCCCGCAAGGTTCGCAGTATCGAACGGCGATATGCCTGTCGCCGCCCGCAGATTATCGGGAAAGCGGTCGCACTGGTCAAGCACGGTTCTCGCGGTGGCCAAAGATACGGCGGTGTTGATGATAATGTCTACCCCCGCATCAATAGCTTCTGTGATAATCTCATCAAGCCGATGATGCGGACAGTCGTACAGGTGGGCGTGGGTGTCGGTCATAGCTTCAAAGCGTCACGGCTGTTTTTTCAACTGCTTTGTCGGGCCCGCCGCCGGAGTCGTCGCCGCCTCTTTGAGTTCTTTTTGCAGCGCCGCTTGCCGCGCCTCCTCTATGCTGTCGGTGATTTTCTGACTCACCGCGTCGTGGTCGGTCATGGCGGAAACGTTTGAATCCTGTTTCTCTACCGTCGTTGCCGCAGCGTCGTCAGGTTGATTTATCCAACCTTTCTTGTTTGCTATGAAAGCGAACACCGCCAGGATTACTATCAAGGCGGCGATGACTATGACGGCCGGGTTTTTGTCCTGTCGCTGGACGCTCACGTCAATCTTACTCGCCTGGGCTTGAACGGAGTCGTCAACGATAAGTCCGCGCTCCTTGTAAAACTCTTTCAGAATGCTCTCGGCGTCTAAGGAAAGGTACTTTGTGAGCGACCTGATATAGACCCGGATGTACGGGTCGGGCGGGAGGGAGTCGTAGTCGCTTGCCTCCAGCGCCTTTATGTAGCCCATATTGAGCTTCAGGTCTTTGGCTATGGTATCAATTGTGATTCTGCGGGTGAGACGCTCTTTCCGCAGAATATCCCCCACCTTATCCTTAACCGTCTCTTTAACCGCGTCCTTGCCCGCGCCCGCGTCTTTAACCGTGTCCTTACCCGCCTCCGCGGTGTTCGCGGTTTCTTTGCGTTCGCTATTTTTTTCCGCCATCTGAATCCCCCTTTTTGGCAAACTTTTTGAACAGGCCAAGCGTTGCTGTGATGGGGAGACCCATCACGTTGTAGTAGCAGCCCTCTATCTTATCTATAAAAGTCATGGCCCCGCCCTGAACCGCGTACGCGCCGGCCTTGTCCCCGTACTCCGGAAAAGATAGGTAATGCTCTATCTCCTCTACCTCAAGCGTCCTGAAAAACACATCGGTGCGAATCGCCGCCGACTCGCTGAAACCGGCGTCGCCGCATAAGAGCGCGACAGCCGTGACTACCGTATGCCGCTTACCCGAAAGCAGACGCAACATTCTCCGGGCGTCGTCTTTGTTGGCGGGCTTACCCAAAACCCCGCCCTCAGCGACCACAATCGTATCTGCCCCCAGTACCAGGGCGCTCGAATAACGCTCCGACGCGCCGCGCGCTTTAGCGGCGGCCAGCCGGCAAAGAGAGGCGTCAAGGTCGCACGTGTCTATGTACGCCCTCTCATCTTCAACCCCGGAATCGGCAGTCTCGAAGACGACCCCCATCATACCGAGTATCTGACTCCGCCGCGGCGAACCGGAGGCGAGTATCACCGGACGGCGTATGTCGCGTGTCAGTATCATACAAGAAAATAATATACATAATGGTATAAGTCAATAGCAAAAAAATATGTCAACTGAGTTTCCTAAGGCGCCCCTCTATCTCCGATACCTTCGTCCGCAGTTCCGCCTGGCCGTCGTCCGCAAGGTCAGCTTCAATTTTTTTGACCGCCGCGATTACGGTAGAGTGATTGCGCCCGCCAAAATCCAATCCGATAGTGAGGTTGGTCTGCCGCGTCCACTTCTTGCACAGGTACATCGCCACGGCGCGTGGGAGCGTCGCCTCCTTCTTCCGCGTGTGGGCGCTTAGCTGGTTTACCCCTATTCCGTAAGCGTCGGCGACCGCCTCCATTATGCGCTTTACGGTTAGGCGCTCTTCCTTTCCCGTTATTGCGCCGCCGCACAACTCTTTCGCTATATCCAGCGTGAAACCGGTATCGGAAAACGAGGCCGAGAAGATGTACTTGGTCAGGATGCCCAAAAGCTCCCGCACGTTTGATTTTGTGTGTTCGGCGATATACTGAATGGCCTCGTCAGGCAGCGTACACCCCTCCGACTCCACCTTTTTGCGCAAAATCGCCATCCGTGTTTCCACATTCGGCGGCAATATGTCTACGTTGAATCCGCCTTGGAAACGGCTTATGATGTGCGCCATCAAACCCTGAATACTGTCCGGCAGACAATCCGAAGAGAGCACTATCTGCTTGTTCTCCTGCAACAACTTGTTGAAAATGAGGTAGAACTGCTCCTGTATCTTCCCCTTGTCGCTGAAAAACTGAATGTCGTCGATGAGCAACAGGTCGGTGTCCATGAATTTTTTGTAGAAAGAGACGGATGCCTTTTTGTCGTGAAGAAACTGCGTGTACTCGTTGGTGAATTCCTCGCTCGTTATGTAGACTACCTGCCCCACGGTACACTCCGCTTGAGCGTAGTGTCCGATGGCTTGCAGGAGGTGGGTCTTGCCCAATCCGGTCCCGCCGTAGATGATGAGCGGGTTGAATTGGTTGCTCCCCGGTGCCTCCGCCACCGAGCGCGCCGCGGTCAGGGCCATGGCGTTGCTGTCGCCCTCCACAAAAGTATCGAAAGTGTAATCGGGGTAAAAACACCCCGTCTTCCCGGAAACCGCCTGCGGAACCTGACGATGCTTAACCTCGGCGGCCTGTTCCGCCAACTGCTCGACGACCGCCCACTCTCTCACGACCGGCTCAAAAACAAGCGCGGAGAAATTAACGCGACAGGCCGCAAGCGCCTCCCTGATTAGGCCGGTGAAATTAGCCTCTATTAAGTCGGCGGCGAACTTGTTGGGCACCTGAACGCAGGCGCACCCGTCGTCGCGCATGACCAGTTCGGTGGTGCGAAACCATGTGTCAAAGGTAGAGGCGGGTACCCTTTCCTCTATATAACGCTGACACGCCTGCCAAGGCGTCAATTGCGCCGATTCGGAAGTTAAAGCGGTTGCTAACATGTTATCAACATTTCCTCAGCTTAATAGATTCAAAAAACCTGTCATCGCTAAAATATCAAAACAAAACATACACGCAGAAATCAAATTAGCGTGCTAACACGTTGATTTTAAATATAGATAGATGTATCAATCTCACATACGGCGTTACGTAGTGGGAAAGTTATCGACCAATTGTTCACACCTTATCCACAGAGAGTTATCAACATTCGCGGTAACTCCATGCCGCCCCCATAATATAGTATTTTTTTGCGGAAAAAATCAAAATTTTTTTGATAAAAAAGCGGCGCCGACAGGAAAACGCGAAATTAGCGTCAAATGAGGGCTGCCATCTCCCTGACGGCGGCGTCCATACCCACGAGAGCCGCCCGCGAGATGATGGAGTGCCCGATATTCAACTCCTCAATCTGCTCGATAGCGGCCACCGGCGCCACATTCAAGTAATGAAGCCCGTGCCCGGCGTTGACCCCCAGCCCCAGCTTGTGGGCGGCCATTGCTGCCCCGCGAAGCACCTCAAGCTCATCGGCGGCGGCTTGCGGGTTGGTCGCGTTGGCGTAAATCCCAGTATGCAGCTCCACGTGCGTCGCCCCGACCTTGGCGCAGGCGCGTATCTCCCCGATGTCCGGGTTCACAAACAGACTGACCCAAATGTGGTCCTCCCGCAGGGCCGCAATGGTGTTTGCCAGCTCCCGCTCCCTCTCCCGCACCGGATACCCCCCCTCCGTCGTACGCTCCTCCCGCTTCTCCGGCACGATGGTCGCCATATAGGGATGCACATCCAGCGCGATTTTCACCATCTCCGTAATGGGCGCCATCTCAAGGTTCAGGTGCGTCGCCACGGTGTGCTTGAGGATGTGCACGTCCAGGTCCTGGATGTGGCGGCGATCCTCCCGCAAGTGCGCCGTTATTCCCCGCGCTCCGGCAAGTTCCGCCAAAACAGCGGCGTGGACAGGGTTGGGCTCCCGCCCGCCGCGAGCCTGGCGGATAGTGGCTATATGGTCGATGTTTACGCCGAGTGTGGCCATTGCCGTGGAATCTCCTTGTCTTTTTTGGACGATTAATTATGGATTCACATATAACGTTGATGCCGTAGAAATAAATATACATCAATTCAAAATCAATATAATATTATTTTAAAGATTTTGAATTTGATTTTTCATCATAGAGATAAGGTTATGCCGAATATGGTAACAGTACTGCAAAGAGTATCCGCCGCAAGCGTCTCCGTAGACGGCAAAGTCGTAGGCTCCATCAACAGGGGAGCGTTGATATTAGTCGGCGTCCACAAGGACGACGGCGAGGCCAACGCCGACTTTTTAGCCGCCAAGTGCGCCGAACTGCGCGTCTTCCCCGACGACGGCGGTAAGATGAACCTGTCTGTCAAGGATATAAACGGCGAGGCGCTGGTTATATCCCAATTCACCCTGCTCGGCGACTGCTCCAAAGGCCGCAGACCCAACTTCACCGCCGCCGCGCCGCCGGAAAAAGGGCGCCTGTTGTACGCGCGCTTCGTCGAAAAACTGAAAGAACACGTCCGAAAGGTGGAAACCGGCATCTTCGGGGCGGATATGAAAGTCAGCCTGCTGAACGACGGGCCGGTGACGGTCGTGATTGACGGATGAAACCGTATCCGCCGCAACAAAGCAACCGCGCGTCCCGATGCCGTTTCTGTTCTCAGCGGGCAGGAAGTTGTTGATGATTGCGTTTATACCTCCCACCTTATCGAAGGCGTTGCCAACCCAGGCCATATCAACCAAAACCGGTTTACACAGATTTTGAAGTCTCGCGGGATTTCAAGGCAACAGCATAATCTTGCGCCGTTGTACGCTCTTTTTGCCGGTGTTGGGGTTTGTGGCCGACGCGGTTATGAAGTAAATACCGGGAACCGTCCGTTTCCTCAGCATATACGGCGACCACTCAAGGCTTCCATCCGGGTTCGTTTTAAACGCGCTCCGGGCGCCGTTCATCGCTCCATTGGCGATGTTCCAGTGGTCGACGACTCTCCCGTTCAGCGCCGCTATCGTCGCCTCAGATATGTCGCCGCCGGTTATGTATATCGAGTTTAATTTGCGCAGGTTTACCTTGTTGGGGGAGATTAGAAGCGCGGCGTTGGGCGCCGCGCCCCCGATTTTCACCGTAATCCGTCCGGTCGTCTGTCCGGCGTTGGTCGCGACAAGCAGACAGGAGCCCTTACCGCTCCAGCCGGCAAGTTCTAAGCGCCCGTAGCCTTTGACGTCAACGTTTATGGGTACTATTTCTTCGCCGTCGCCCGCGCCGCCGGTCACTATGGCGCTCATCCCCCACGTCGCGCCGCCTGTTGACGCCTCTTTTTGTCCGCTTATTGACAGAATCAGCGTGTCGCCGTGGTCGGGTTGCGGTTTGTACATGAAAAGGCCAGCGGAGTATCTGCCGATGTTGGCTGAGGTGTCGGCCGGCGCGACAGCCGGCGGCCTCCAGGCGCCCATCAACTCGGCGTCGGAGATGAACGCCCACGGACGAGCCCTTGTGCCGGAAAAGTAACTCTCGGCGTGAAAACCGTTCAGCACCGACGCCCACTCCCGCCCCGCCTGGTCAGAAACCGACTTCGTTATGTTTCCGTGGAACGTGATATTTCTCTGCGCCAGGTTATTGTCATGTACGGCTTTCACGATACCGATGTTTCCTCCGCCCTGAATTCCCTTCTCGTAAAGGTACTTGAGGACGATTGAGTTCATGTATACGTAGTTGCTGTTATCGCTGAGGAGCGGTATCCTCGGATTTGAGAAATAACTGCTTAAATATTGCAGGTAGTCGTTTACCTCCGGGAACGCGAGTTCTTCCATAAGGACGGCCGAGCCCTCCAGCCAGCCGTAACTTAGGGCGTCCAGGTCTATGGTCCAGACCATGGAATATTGTATGGAGTGGAAGAATTCATGGGCGCAGGTCACGCGCAGCGCGTCGTATGGGCGTTGGTCGTAGCCTAAACCAGCCCACTCGCGCCCCGACCAGTTGCCGTTTACCTCTATGTAACTCGCAAACCCGTACTGCGTTGTGGAAGATGCTCTTGCCGTCGGGTACGTTACCCCGTAGTCGTCGGATTTGATGATAAGGACGCAGTAGTGGGCGGTCGACCCGTCGGGGTCGGGGGCGGCCTTCGGTTTGGGAAAGCCGAAGCGCTCGACCTCCATTGACCAGGCGCTGTCGAGCGCGAACGCCGCTTCGTCGACGTAGTCGGGAACGCCGTTGGCCCCGGAGTGCCTGTCACGCCACCTGTTCGGCTGTCCGGTCGCTCCGTAGCCGACGGTATCGACGAGGCTCACGCTGTTGGAGCCGGTGGTAGTGTAGAAGACCTTGAAATTGCCGCCCGGTGAAATGTAATGGCTGTAGCCCCTGGGAATGGCGGTCGCCTCCTCGTAGAGGGCGCGGAAATCGGGCGACAGGCTGTTCCAGGATTTCATCATGGCGAACAGGTCGCGCCGGCCGATTGACGGGTTGCGGGCGGACAGGGCAGGGGAGGCCGTCTTGGAACCGCCGTTCCCGCCACGCCTGAAATGAGCCCGTTCCTCAAGGATGGGTCGGAGTCGGGCCTCAAGGTCGGCGGCGGATGCCGTACCGATTGTATTATCGGCGTTACCAATATTGACAGCGCCGTATAATGCCCGCAAAGACGGGTGATTGCCGCCGCTCAACGCCCGAGTCTTCGCCGACGGCGCGGGGGCAAGGAGCATGGCGGCGGCGAAAATGTACAATGAAAACCTGACATACAGGGTGTTTTTTTTCAGTTCATCGAGAGCGCGCATCACAGAGGAATACCGTTCCTTAAGTTAGAAGACATTATAGCGCCACGGGGAATCGAACCCCGGATGGCTAAAAACCACACTGAAAACACTCACAATATAATAAATGCTGGGACAAAACACAATTTTAACATCAAAAAAATCAGACTCGTATCGGCTGAGAACTGAGGGCGATATCCCCACGATGGCGGCCAAGGTCCTTTGGCTAAGCCCGGTTTTCGTTCTGTAATGCCTGATTCGTTGCCCTAAAGACAACCGCGATATGGTCATTTTAGACGCTCCCTACCCATAAAAGTACATTTTTTCACGAATCCCGTCAAAATTATTTTGATTTTGGGAACTCAATGGCACGGCTTGCGCGCCCCACAGAGCGCCGCAATTCTCTTGCGATGGAGTCTGATGGCAGAAATTATATTAAGGATATGGATAATACTGTCAGAGAATACCACGAATCTACGGATGAAAATTTGGTCGCTTTCGCCCAGAGTGTAAGGGATGGAGACTTCAAACAGCCAAACACCCGGAGTTATTCTCTCGGAACGGTGACAGAACGTGCCGCCGCCGATATAAACAGTTTGGTTGGCGTTGATGTTACAGGGTACAAACACAAGATTAAAGGCGGTGCTATTCAGCATATCGAAAACCGGCATGGGGTAAACGGCGAAGCCGACAAAAGTATGGCGGATATTAACGACTATGGCAGAATAAAGTACGTGCTTGATAACTATGACGATGTGACATTGTTGCACAATGCTAAAGGCGAGCCTATTCTTAGTACAGGGTATCTTGGTTCAGACGGCAAGCCGTCACCGATGATACGATATGAAAAGAGAGTAAACGGCAATTTCTATGTAGTTGAAGCTGTTCCGAGCACCAAGACAAAAACATTGCAGATTGTGACGACCTACAAAGAGAAAGCAAAAAGTGAGGGGGCGCAGTCACTGGACATGGTCACTAGGGCCCCGCAGTTTACGTCCGAGCCGCCTCCTGCCAAGCCCCCCACTACTAATAATATAACCGATTCCGGCGCAAAAAGCAAGGAAAAAAATAAAAAAGTTTCGGATGACGATTCCCCCGACACCCCCAACACCCCCGACGGAGCCACCCCGAAGCCTTCGACACAGCCACCTCCCGACAGAACCGGCGGCGCCACCCCCTCCGACGGCTCCTCCGGCCTGCCCAAAATCGAGCAGCCGGAACTCGTAGAAATCGCCAAGTCGCTATTCGGCGGCATCGCCCCCAAAATCAAACGGGCGCTGAAGAGGGGTGCGAACGGCTTAGAGTACCGCGACGGGGCAGATAAGCGCCCCGATGAAAGCGCTCGGCTGGGTGAATCAACACTTGCAAAAGGATTTTTACGTAAAGTATAATATCCCGTTCCTCTTGCGGAATATGTTCCGCGACGCCGCCGGCGCGGGCGAACAAAGTTCGCCCCTACAACATTCCCGACCTCGATCGTAGCCGAAACGCGGTTTGGGGACGCTTGGGCTACGTATATGGGATGGTAGTGAAAAAAAACAAAAAAATTTGACTTTCGGCCGGCACGCAATATATATTCACTGCGTACATATTATTGACGCGCACACGCACGGACGCCGGCGCGTTCGATATTATATATAGCCATCCCCCTGTTGCTGTTACCTACCGTCTCCGCGGCCGAAACCGACACGACCGGGAAACCACCCACCGCAGGAGTGAAATACGTTGCCGTCGTGGAGACGGAGATAGACGAGCAGTCCGGCGCGTCCGCGGAAATTAGCCGGGCGGACGCGAGGCTTGTAACCGCCGAACTGCGGCGGGAAGCCGTTAAAAACCTGCCGTCTGGCAAATACAACGTCATGACCTCCGAAACCGTCATAGCGCAGGGCAGCGCCTTTGCGGTCGACTGCAATGAGGAGAACTGCGTAATCGCCCTCGGCAGCAAAATAGGGGCGGATTTCATCGTCCGTGGAATCATAAGCAAGGTACAGTCGATCACGGTCGAGGTATACGAAACCAACGACGGGAACCTTGTAGCCTCGTCGGAGGCTGTGCGTTCCGAGAGCATCGAGGAGTTGTTGGAGCGGGCGGCGGCGGTCTGCGCGGAGATGTACAAAAACTTTGTGGCCGCGCAAAACCCGGAGCCTGTAAAGCCCGTAACCTATACCGTTACCGTTTACGTCAATCCCATCAACGGCGGTACCGTGCGGCGCAACCCCAACAAGGTGTTTTACGGCGCCGGGGAGCCCCTTGCCTTAGAGGCCCACGCCGCGGTCGGCTACGAGTTTACAGGCTGGGCGGGCGCGGTGGCGGGCACGGATAGACAGGTGGTGATTGCCGTGGGCGGCGACATAAACATAATCGCCCGATTTGAGGCGTCGGCGCCCGTGCCGCCCCCAAAACCGAAAAACGGGATGAGTCTCGGAGGGGGCGTATTCTTCGCGGGCGACTTCGGCGGCGGGGCGGCTTGGAGCTCCGGCGAGGTTGGTATGCCGTTTTACGGCGGCGGCGCGTATTTGACCTTTGACGCCGTTTACGCCGCCCTGTCCTTCGCCTACTCGCAAGGCGGCGGGAGGTGGACAAGCCCAAATGACATCATCCCCCACGAATTGCCGTATATGGAGCGTTCCATCGTAACCATAAGCATATCCGCGAAGTTCCCGGGCCTCATAGAAGCCGGTCTGTACATTGCCGGTTCGGAGAATAACGTAAGCATATACCCTATTGTTCAACTTGACTGCGAGTTCCCTGTCGCCGCCGCGTTGAAATACACGAACAGCCCCGACTATGCCTTTGAAGGGAACCGCAATGGCGGCTACAACGTAAACGCGCTGCGCGCGGTATGGATAAAAGCCGGCGGCGGCATGGACCTGTCCCTAAGCCAAAGCGCGTACATCCGGGCGGAGCTGCTCTACGGCACGAGAACGTCCAGCGTTTTTGAAAAGGACAACTCCGAAAAAACGCGGTTAGGCCACGGGTTGACCGTTAAGACGGGGGTTGGGTTTAGGATGTAGGGCGATGGAAACGGGCGATGCGTTAAACCGTTGGATTAATAACGATAACGGAACAACGATTCGTAGGGGCGGGGTTCGCCCGCCCGTTGTTTACGGTTTGTCGGCCAACGGCGGGGCGGCTGACGCCGCCCCTACAGCATTGATACGTTAATACGTCAATATCAATGATACAATTACAAAAAACGGGAGAACGTATGAGAAAGACAATTCTGTACATTGCAACCGCGGCAACAATGGCCGCGATAGGTGCCGCTGGGTGCAACGACGGCTGGATCAATGCCGGGCGGGTCAGCGAGGAGGCGAACGCCTTCCTGAATAAGTTCGATAATAAGGCCGATTCAACGCCGGTAACGAGCGCCTACAGGCTCGTGACAAACGTATCCGCGCAAGGCGGCGGAACCGTGTCCCGCGTCCCGGACAAGGCGGCTTATGCTTTCGGCGAAGCGGTCACCGTGACGGCGACGCCCGCGAGCGGATATACGTTTACGAGCTGGTCAGGGGCGTCAACGTCTACAAACTCAAGCGTTACCGTCACAATGGACGGAAACAAGGCGCTGACGGCGAGTTTCGCGCAGACGTACACGCTCGCAACAAGCGTTTCCCCATCAGGCGGGGTGGCGGTTGAGCGAGGTTTTGTTTTTGATTTTTGCTTTGATTCTTATTTTTCACAAACCCGCCGTAAGGCGGGTCGATTTTTTTGAAAAAAATTAACCTTTTGGGAGCGCCATGCAAATAAGGATTTTCACCGTCCCCAGCACTGACAGTGGCGCCCTCCAGTCCGAGATGAACGCGTTCCTTTCCGCCCACCGCGTCCTGGAG
>JAITCM010000041.1 GCA_031283085.1 Chitinispirillales bacterium
CCTTTTTACGCAATAACCTATGGGATAGCAGATAACTTTGTAACGGTTTAAAATAAAAATGTGTTAACTCGGTCAATTATATTATTTTGTTAAAATGGGCTTTTTGACGCTATTTTAGGGCGGTTGGGGAACGTTTGGGGCTACCTATGGGACGGTAGTGTAAAAAATACAGGTCGATGCCCGTTTTTTATTTTTTTGATAGTTTACCCACAAATGCTGTTTTTGACCGTATTTAGGCACTTTTGGGGACAGCCGAACACCTTTAAAATGTTGCCCTCACCTGCCGCCGTCGGGCGCGTAGATGGCGTTTGGGCGTGTAATGCCGGCCGATAGCTTACCCGTCGTCGCGGGCGTTGCCGATGTGCTTCTTGTTCGTGAGGCATTGGACGGTGTTATAAACGGTGCCTGTCTCCTCGTTGAGTGGCTTGCGGGCGGCGTTGCCGCAGGTATTGAAGGCGGTCGGCAGGCGCAGTGCCGTCACCGGCAACGCCGGATTGAAGCGCTTGCTCGCCGCGCCGACGGCTTCCGCTTAAATTTAACTCCGGCGGCGGTGGCGTTTACTATATTTAAGCGGTGAAGGTAACTATGCGGAGTCAGTTTGAGTTTGGCTTTAAATATTTTAAAGATTCCATTAATCATAAAAGGAAATTTCGGTTGATACCCGACTACCACTTCGGAAGATTGGAACTGCTGGTAGGCGCCGACTGCCTCAAGGCGCTGAAGACGGCCGGCGTCGCGTTGTTCGGCGTGGGCGGCGTGGGCAGTTGGTGCGCCGAGGGGCTGGTGCGTTCCGGAATCGGGAAGTTGACGATAATCGATTCCGACGTCGTCAACCCGTCCAACATCAATCGGCAGCTTCCCGCGACGTCAATTACCGTGGGCAGGCCCAAGGTGGAGGTTTTGGGCGAACGTCTGCGGGAGATAAACCCGGATGCGGAGATTACGGCGTTGCGGAGGACGTATAGCTGGGAGGTTCGGGATGAGTTTGACTTGAGCGGGTACGACTACGTCATAGACGCCATAGACAGTTTATCGAGCAAGGTGGAGTTGATAATCAACGCGAGCGCCGCCGGAGCGACGCTCTTTTCGGCGCTTGGGGCGGCTTGCAAGGTGGACGCCACGCGGGTGCGGGTCAGTTCCATTTGGAAGTCGGACAGGTGCAAGCTCGGTAGGTTCGTCCGCAAGCGGTTGAGGAAGCGCGGGTTTAAGGGAGACTTTACTTGCGTGTGGAGCGACGAGGGGGCTTTTGTCGGGGATAGCTGCGCTAATACCGACGATGATTGTATCAATACCGATTGTGATGATAGTGTTGTTGACGGTGTTGATACAAATGATAATGCCGGTAATAATCATGTTATCGCGCCGGCCGATAAAACAGTAAACGGTTCGCTGGTGTGCGTGACGGGGGTCTTTGGGTTTGTACTGTCGGGGCTTGTCGTTAATGATATTATCAATAAGACGAAGCCAATCAACGCAAAGTAACGCGTATCAATACAAATAAATCAGCAGGAAGGCGTCACCATATTATGGCGACCGTCAAAATCGGAAATATGACACTGGGAACGGTCCCGCGCGTAGTCGGTATAATCGACCGACCGATGCCCGTGGAGCGCCTCCAAAAGTTTATCGACCGCGGTATTGATATTTTCGAGATTCGCGCCGACCTGTTCAACAAGCCTGTCGACAGGGTTATCGCCTATATCAAAACCGTCAAGGAATCAATATCATCCCCGTTGATAGGAACTGTAAGAGAGACGGACCGCAACCGCGCTGACCGGATTGACCTGCTGGTATCCCTTTCAAAACACGTCGATATAATAGACGTTGAGCTCGGTATACCGGAGTGGCGAGATGTGGTCGCCGGTGTCGCCGGTTCGTCGGCGATAATAATGGTTTCCGAACACGATTTCAACGCGACACCCGATATTGCCGGGCTCAAAGATATCGTCAAGCGGTCATTAAAGCAGGGCGCCAGGATAGTAAAGATTGCGGTGACGGCAAAGACCGCGTCGGACGTCACGCGGTTACTGCGCTTCACCGAGGACTGCGAGGTTCCCGTAGTCACAATGGCAATGGGCGACGCCGGCAAGATAAGCCGCGTAGCCGCGCCGCTCTTCGGTTCGCTATTTGTCTACGGCTATCTGAGAAAACCCGTCGTACCCGGCCAGTTGTCGGCGCTTGCGATTGCCAGGGCGCTTAAAGTATATTATTGATGATGAGAAAGGGTATGTTTTCTAATGTACGACATGAGAAAAATCCGCAACCACATATACGGCCCCATTCGCTCGCGCCGCTTGGGGAATTCTTTGGGGGTAGACATGGTGCCCCACAAGACCTGCTCGCTTGACTGCGTCTACTGCGAGTGCGGGGCGACCACCGTCCATACTATAGAGAGGCGTGAGTACATCGACACCGACGCCGTCATTAACGAAATCGACGGCTACCTGTCGGACTCGCCCCCGCCGGGCTGCGTGACATTCGGCGGTAGCGGAGAGCCGACTCTGCACAGCGGGCTGGGACGAATCATCAAACATCTCAAAGAGCGCTTTCCGTCGCAAAAATTGGCGTTGCTCACGAACAGCACGCTCTTGGGGGACCGCGGTCTGCGAGAGGAAATACTGCCGTGCGACCTCATCCTCCCGTCGCTCGACGCGGTCACCGACAAAGTGTTCCGCGAAATAAACGCGCCGGTCGCCGGAATTGATTGCGCCGGAATCATCAACGCGCTGACGGCGCTGTCGGCGGAGTATCGCGGGCAGATGTGGCTGGAGGTTTTCATCGCGCCCGGTATCAATGACAGCGACAGCGATGTCGTTCTATTTAAGGAGGCCATAGCGCGGATAAACCCCGCGCGTGTTCAGTTGAATAGCCTGGCTCGAAAAGGGACGCGCGAAACGCTGGCCCCGGCGCCCATAGAGTTGCTTGAGGGGATTGCTCGGCGGCTGGAACCTTTGCCGGTGGAGATTGTCGCCATGATGAAATGAAAGATGTGAAATTGAAATGCCGAACCGTTAATACCGCGTCAATACCGGCATTAACCCCGCAGCGATTCTTTCAACTGTTCAATCTCCCTGCGCACCGTCTCCAAACCCGAAAAGTCTTCCGTTTGCACCATGGAGATTTTTTTTGCGTACAGTTCCAAAAGCTTGGATTCCACCGGTTTGGGCTCTTTATCCATTGATATCAGCGATATGACCGCGTCCACGTCGTCTTTGAACCGGTATCCCGTCATGAAAGCGCGGAACTGTTTTTGCGCCTTCATGAAACCGGCTTTGTCGACGCGCTGGTAGAGCATGGACGGAATGTACTCTTTCAGTAAGAGTTCCTCAGGGTTGACGCCGGGCGTGGCAATCGTTACTGGAATGGGTTCGTTCCACTCTATTTGGTTGATTAGGGAATCTATCTCGTTTTGCAGATGCTCCATCTGCTGTTCCCGGAATATCGCCTGGTACATTATCGGCACGGCGTTGATGCCGAGCACGGCGTTGCCGACCTTTTTGAAGGAGCCGGCGAAGTAGATGTCGCCGGGCTGCTCCAGTATCTCCTGCTCTGTGTGGAACGGGACGACCTTGGCCGGGGTGGGTATGAATTCCTCGAACTCTCCCATGTCCTCAAGCCTCTCGCGCAGCTTTTGCGGGTCTAACGCCGACTCCAAGCCGTCCATACTTTCTATCATCTCCTTGAGCCCTTCGCTTAACCCGTCGCCTTCGAGCGGTATGCCCATCTCCGATATCAGGAAGTCTTTCAGGCTGTTTTGCTCCTTGTAGTTGCCCTGTACGGCTAATAGGCCGCCGTGCACCATAGAGGCTACCGGATGCTTCATGGTTATGAACTCGGCGGGGTCTATGTCTATCTTGGCGTACACGATTACCCGTCCGTCCAGGTGTTCCGGGTCGCCCTTTTTTCTCTCCACATTGAGCACGTTGTTCATGGCTGCGCCTCACTCTTTTCTCCCGACGCCTTGTCGAGCGTGCCGTTTGCTATTGCCCGGAACATGATGAGCGTCGATATTACGATGAAAACGTGCCACGTCCATTCGGCACTCACCCCGCTCAGGGAGACGAGCGCGGCGCCGAGTGTCACGGGGGTGACCGAGTAGCAGGCTACGCGCAGGAAGTACCCGTAGCCGCTTGAGCGGTCGGCGCTGAAAATGTAGGCGGCCAGCGACAGGAAAGCGGCGCTGAGCGTTATCGAAAAGAATCCTGAGAACAGGCTCATTATGATGAAACACGCCGCCATATACCCCTTGTTGGCGTTTAAGTACTCCTGCGTGTCCGCCGCCGTTAGTTTCATGTTTCTTTTACCGATGAGCGCCGCGTATGGTACCTCTATGCGCATATTCACAAATTCCGCGGTCGCCCGCTTTAGCACGACGGCGGGCGCGGATGGGCCCAAGCCGTGCGGTTCGGGCGGCGTGCGGGTGTCCACGACAAGGAAATTGTCCGGCAATCGGCCAAAGAAGCGCGAATGCCCGGCTAAGCGGTCCATGAGCGCGGCGAGCGCGTTCCCGGATATCGCGTACGGCTGGTCGCGGTCGGTCAGAAGCCGCCCGTCCCGTATCTCCATATCGCCGAAGAGCGTGCCCACGAGCGCCGCGACGCCGCGCTCCGGGTGAACGAAGTAATAGGCCCTGGCAAATCCGGTTACCAGCGAGGTTAGAACGAGCAGTTTGACCATGAACAGGCCGACGCGCCCCCAAGACCGCCACGTGGCCTCACGGTAGAAACGGGCGTCGAAGATAGCGCGGTGCAAATCGCTGAAAAAGGCCAAAGCGGGTTCCTTTTGGTAAGGCCGTTATATATGATACATAAAAATAACTGTCGCCGGAGGCATAAGGGTATTTTTTTTGAAGACGGTATTTTAAGAAAAAATAAAAAAATGTATTTTGCCTCTTGATTTTTTAACGGATAAGCGCTAACATTGAAAGTAGAGGGGGCAAACGATGCCCGCTAAAAAACGCGAACCGACAGTAAAAAAGGGGTGTTACCATGAAAACTAAGAGCTTGGTTAAACTGCTGATTTTGTTGGTGTTGACACTGACGGTCGCCGTGCCGTACGCGCAAGCCGCCCAGGTTCCCGTTGCGGGCGCGGGGCAGTACGCGGCAAGGTGACGCTCGAAAATAGAGACGTCGTCCGGGGATGCCCATCGGTATTCCCCCACCGATGTTAGGCCTTTTAAATCCCGGGCGATGTTCTCTCGTTTTAAACCTCGCGGCAAACGCCCAAAGCGCGGGTTGACGACAGTGGGCGAGCTGATTGTAACCTACACATTAAACTTGAAAAACATGATGTCGCCGTCCTTGACGACGTACTCGCGGCCCTCGGACCGAATCTTCCCGGCGGCCCTTATAGCGGCCTCGGATTTGTATGCCTCAAGGTCAGACAGCGAGTAGACGTCCGCCCTGATGAAGCCCTTCTCAAAGTCGGTATGGATTACCCCGGCGGCCTGCGGCGCGGTGGCGCCGGCGTGAATCGTCCAGGCGCGGTTCTCCTCCTTTCCGGCTGTGAAGAAGGTCTCCAAACCCAGCAGTTTGTATATGCCCCGCGCCAAAACGTTCAGCCCGGGTTCAGGAAGCCCCAAACTCTCCAAAAAATCCGCCCGCTCCTCCGGCGGCAGTTCCGCTATCTCCGACTCCGCCTTGCCGCAAATCTTCACGTAAGACGCCCCCTCGCCGGCGGCGTGCCCCGCCACGGCCTTGACGTACCGGTTATCCTCCTGTAAATCGCCCTCCCCGACGTTGGTGACGTAGAGGACGGGCTTTGAAGTCAAAAGGTGCATGTCCGAGACGGCCGCAAGCTCCTCCGCGTCGAGCGCCTTACGCGCCGGAACGCCCTTGCCGAGCGCCTCACACACCTTTTCGTAGACGGACAGCCGCGCCTTCATCTCCTTGTCGCCCGTCTTGGCGGCCTTAGACACACGCGTAAGCCCCTTCTCCGCGGTCTCGAAATCCTTGAGCATTAATTCCGTATCAACTGTGGATATGTCGCGCAACGGGTCAACCCCGCCGTCAACGTGAACGACGTCGCCGTCGTCGAAGCAGCGAACAACGTGAACGACGGCGTCCACGCTCTTTATGTGGCCGAGGAACTGGTTGCCCAACCCCTCGCCCTTGCTGGCGCCGCGGACGAGCCCGGCGATGTCGATTAATTCGAGGTACGCCGGAACGATTTTGTCGGTCGGTATGGCGGAGGTAATCCGGGCGAGCCTTTCGTCGGGCACCGGGACGACGCCGTGGTTGGGGTCTATGGTGCAAAACGGATAGTTGGCCGCTTCAGCCCTTCCGGAACCGGAGCACAGGGCGTTGAAGATTGTGGACTTGCCTACGTTGGGGAGGCCGATTATGCCGGCGGTTAATCCCATAGTATTACATCCTTTGTATGTTGATGTTTGCGGTGGTGAACTGTGTTCGCCGCCGCCTTTGAAATCAATACCCTAATAACTTCTCCGCGTTTACGTGGAAGACCGCCTCTATCTCCGCGTCGCTTAGGCCGCTGCGCTTTATCCACTCCACGCTTTCCCCCTGGCCGTACCACGGGGAGTCGCTGCCGAAGAGGATTTTTTCCGGGCCGTGCTTTCGGCATATACGGACGAAATCCTCAGGCGATAATAACCCGTATATGGCGGAGGTGTCGAAGAATATGTCTAAACCGGCCAGCGTTTCCTCAACCTCCTTCCAGACCATCCAGCCGCCCAGGTGAGCCGCTACCATCTTCAGGGCGGGGAAGTTCTCGTGGACTTTGCGGAGCGCGGGGGGCATGGCGTGGTCGTTTGTGAACGGGCCGGGGTCTTTGCCGGAGTGGAAGACGACGATAAGCCCCGCCGAGGCGAGCTTCTCGTACATCGGGAAAGCCTTAGGGTCGTCAACGTAGCTGTATTGATACTCCGGGTGCAGCTTGATACCCTTTATTCCGTTTACGGACAGGAAGTCGATTTCCGCCTCGAAGCCCTCCATCTCCGGGTGCATGGCGCCGAATTGGATGATTTCGGGACAGGCGGAGCCGGTGTCGGCGCAGCCCCTGTTTATCGTGGATACCTGAGACGGCTTCGTGGCGACCGGCAGGGCGACGGACTTGCCGACCCCGCTCGCCCGCATACTCTCGATTAGGCCGCCGACAGTGCCGTCGGTGTGGTTCTTCATGGCGATTGTCGGCGCGGCGTTCTCTATCAGCCGCGTGAGCGCCCGCTCCGCCAGCTCCGGCGGGAAGAAATGGGTGTGAAAGTCTATGATTGTCGTCATTGCGTAAAAATAATTTATGGGTGGATGAAGAATGCCGTCTATCGACCATTTTCTCGACCCGGTATCCCCGCCGTTATTTATATTGAAAGGCAGGCGAACGGGAAAAGGGCCACGGCGGCCGGGGCGCCGAACCGTAAAGACACATTATTTTACAAAAGCGTGGATACAAAAATTATTTTATAGAGGGCGCTATGACGGACAAAGTACGGTATTTAAGCCGAGATTTGATAAAGTTTATAGAGGACGACGGATGGGCGCTGGTGCGCGTCAGCGGTTCGCATCATCATTACAGGCATCCGATAAAGCCGGGGATTACTACCGTCAAACATCCTGAAAAAGACATTCCGCCGGGCACGGCGCATATAGACAGCCCGCATTACGGTTTCAGTGAAAACATAAAAAGGGGTTTTCCGGTGAAAAGACCGTCTTTTTTGATTGCGGCGCTGTTTGTTGTAATGACCGCGTTTACCGCGTATGCGCAGATGAAGTACGTAGCCGTTGTGGAGACGGAGGTGGACGCGGCGTCCGGCGTCAAAATCAACAGGGCGGAGGTGAGGCTGATAACCGCGGCGCTGCGCGCGGAGGCCGTTAAAAACCTGCCGCGGGAAAAATACAACATCATGACATCGGAGACCGTGCAGTCTCAGGGCAGCGCGAAATTGGAGGAGTGCGCCGACGAAAACTGCGTGATTACCCTCGGAATCAAAATCGGCTCGGACTACATCGTACGCGGTATTATAAGCAAAATAGGGACGAACTTCACGATATCGGTGGAAATGTATGAAACCGTAGACGGGAACTTAGTCGAGTCGTCGAGTCCGGTACGCACCGCGAATACCACGGAACTCTTAGATAAGGCGGCGGCGGCTTGCGCCGAGATGTACAAAAGATTCGCGGTGGCCGAGGCGCAGAAAGCGGCGGCGCAGGCGGTACCGCCTCCTCCTCCGCCCGTGGCCGTGGCGCCGCCTCCATCGTATCAACCGCCTGTTCCCAACCAAACCCAAACGCCGATGCCGGCGTATCAGCCCTATCCGCCGCCGCAACCCGCGTATCAACCGCCTGTTTCCAACCAACCCCAAACGCCGATGCCGGCGTATCAGCCTTATCCGCCGCAACCCGCGTATCAGCCGGCGGCTGCCGCTCCGCCGCCTGCGCCGTCATACCGGCCGCCGCCGGCCGCCGCGGGAGCGGCCGCTCCCGCTACCCCCTCTTTGACGACGTTCACCGACAGCAGGGACGGGAAGAGGTACAAAACGGCGGCGATAGGGGGTAAGATGTGGATGGGGGAGAATCTTAACTATCAAGCGTCGAGCGGTTCCTGGTGCTACGGCAATGATAATTCCAATTGCGGTAAGTACGGCCGCTTATATGATTGGAAAACGGCGAAGACGGTGTGCCCGGCGGGATGGCGTTTGCCGCCTCGCCAGGAGTGGGATAATTTGGCGGCGGCGGCCGGCGGTAAAAGCGCGGCGGGTAAGAAGCTGAAGGCGAAAAGCGGTTGGAGAGATAGCGGCAATGGCACGGATGAGTACGGGTTTTCGGCCTTGACGGGCGGCTACCGCTACGACGACGGCTCGTTCAACTATGCCGGCGACTTCGGCAGCTGGTGGACGGCTACGGAGCACGGCGGCGGCAACGCCTACTACCGGTACATGGGCTACGACGGCGATATCGTGGGCGAGGACTCCGATTACAAGAGTGTCGGGTTGTCGGTGCGGTGCGTTCAGGACAATTGATTGCGCTGACCTGCCGCCGAAACAAATACTACCAGGCCTTAACGGTCGTTTCGTTACTCTCAAGAGATTCCCCGTTGGGCTTAAGCGTCCCTATCCCGCGAGACAGCGCTTCCGCCTCCACGCCGTCCTCAAAGGACATACCGCAAAGCCCCAAGTAATACGTATAATCCTTATACTGCGGGTAAAACAGCTTAAACCGCGGCAGCTGCACATCTATCAGTTGTTCAATATCATATTTTCGGACGCGGTTTTTCGCCTCAATAAGCGCAATCGATGTCCCGTTGTAGAGGACAAGGTCGTACTCGCCCTTTATCTTCGTGCCGTCGGGGAGTTTCCTTTTTCTGTTTACGCCCACCTCCATGTCGTCAAACCTTACGCCGGCAAACGTCATTCGCGAGTCAAAAAAACTGTACGCTAAGCTCTCAACGGCAAGACCGTAACTGTCGCTGAGACCCGCTAACTGGCTTTTCGTCCTTTCAACCACACGGTCCAATTCGGCAAAAGACGCCGCCATACTGGCATTGGCCTCCGCGATTTTGGCATCTGTCTCCACCTTAGACGCCGCCATCTTGGCATCTGACGCCGCAATACTGGCATTGGCCTCCGCGATCTTGGCATCTGTCTCCGTCTTAGACGCCGCCATCTTGGCATTGGCCTCCGCGATTTTGGCATCTGTCTCCTTCTTAGACGCCGCCATAATGGCATCCGTCTCCTTCTTAGACGCCGCAATGCTGGCGGTCATTGTCAACAGCGATTTGTCCATCTTCTCACCCAAACGCTCAATACTCTCGCCGAGACTCTTATTCATGGCGATTATTGCCTTTTCCAGCCCATTGCCGGCCGCTCTCCTGGCTATTGTCTTGGACCTTGGGGCAGTGGCAGCCTTTTTGGACACTGCCTTTTTTTTAGTTTTTGCCGCCATATTGCTCTCCTTTACCTGAATGATAAACCAACAACCATCCGTTGACAATGATAAATATAATATTATGGGTAATTCTAACCGCATAATTTTTTTTGTGTTTCGGCTTTTCCCAGATTATATTTAAGGTGTATGTATCCCGGTTAACACATTATTCATCATTCAATTCAACTGATATTTGGGACGAGGTGGACAAATTCAAAAAACGTGGGAACTGGACGGAAGAGCGGCACGAGGTATTGAAAAACGTCACCGGCGCTGAAATTGACGCGATAGCCGACCGGTTAGAAGCGGAACATCCGGAGGAATACCTAAGCCCGGAGGAGTTAGACGAAAGGGTTAGGCAGATAGAGGCGGCGTTGAAGGCCAAGCGTCACGCCGAACCGGTGGGCGCGTGATGTTTATTTCATGCAATGATACTTTCCATATATTATATTATGACGGTTATCGGGGTAACTTTTTCAAGTGACATTGCCATAGACGGCTTGCCATACGGCTTCTGTGAAAACATAACTAAGGAGTTTTGGGGTGAGAATACCGTTGAGAGTTCTGATTGCGTGGTTCTTTATCGCGTCGTCCGCCGCGTATGCGGGGGTGAAAAACGTTGCGGTAGTGGAGACGGAGTTGGACGCGGGGTCTGGCGCGGCGGCCAAGATGAACAGGGCGGAGGTGAGGCAGATAACGGCGGAGCTTCGCGGCGTAGCCGTTAACAGTCTGCCCGGCGGTAAGTACAATATCATGACCGCGGAGACCGTGCAGTCCCAATTGGGCAGCGCGAAATTGGGGGAGTGCGCCGACGAAAACTGCGTAATCACTCTGGGAAGCGCAATCGGGGCGGATTACATAGTGCGTGGGATAATAAGCAAACTGGGGACAAACCTCACGCTGTCGGTCGAGATGTACGAGACCAACGACGGGAATCTTGTAGGGTCGTCTGGTCTTGTCCGCGCCGTAAATACCACGGAGCTTTTAGATAAGGCGGCGACGGCTTGCGCTGAGATGTACAGGAGATTTGAGGCCAAACAGGGTTCCCCGCCTAAATCCGCCCCTCCCGTAGCGTATACGGTTACCGTTAGCGCTAATCCTGCCAACGGGGGCGTCGTGTCCCGCAGTCCGGATAAAACGTCGTACAGCGCTGGGGAGCGGATAACAATAACGGCCATTGCCAACGGCGGCTACAGTTTTACGGGATGGTCTGGCAGCGTTACCGGGGCGGCAAATCCAGGGGAGATTACAGTGAACGGGAATATGGCGGTAGGGGCAAATTTTTACCTGGAGCCGGTCTATCAGGCGCCTCCGCCGCCACTTCCGCCGGTACCCTATCATGCGCCCGCGCAAAATTATCAACAGGCCGGCGGGGCGGGGAAGACGTATAGGACGGTGAGGATAGGTAATAAGACGTGGATGGGTGAGAATTTGAACATAAAAACGGATGGTTCGTGGTGTTACGATAACAAGGAATCTAATTGCGATAAATATGGCCGTCTGTACACGTGGATGGCGGCGAAAGCGGCTTGTCCGTCGGGATGGCATTTGCCGTCAAGAGCGGATTGGGATGATTTGGGTAAGGCGGTTGGGGGCAAAAGGAAGCCTGATAGAAACGGTAACATTGATTGGTATGGCGCGGGCAAGAAGTTGAAAGCGCGGAGCGGTTGGAAAATTGGCGGTAATGGGACGGACGAATACGGCTTTACGGCTCTGCCGGGCGGCTACCGCCGCTCCGATGGCAGTTTCGGCTATGCCGGCGGCCTCGGCTTCTGGTGGACGGCTACGGAGTTCGGGGGCGGCTACGCGTACGGCCGGTACATGTACTACGTCGACGGCGACGACGTGGACGAGGGCTACGGCGTCGTGAGCGGCGGTTTTTCTGTTCGTTGTGTTGGGGACTGAAGCGCGGTGCGGTTCGCGTAGCGAACCGTATCGTGCCGTTGTTAGCCCGTAGGGCAAACAACGTGTATGATTGCAAAGATAAAGCGTGGATGTGATGATTGTGTTGTATGGGCGGCCGTCCTCGGTCGCCCTGCCTTTTGTTTGTCCAACAAAGGGCGACCGGGACGGTCGCCCCTACAACGGTGTGAACGTTGAAATGACCATCTTTTGACGTTGCCCGCCGCGTTAGCGGCGGGCCGAAATTTTTTGGATTTTGGCGTGTCCGCCGAAGGTATATTACATTTAATTCAGTTCATAAGACCGCGATTGATACGATAGAGAGAGCGGTAAGGAGCAAGGGTATGGGACTATTGAGGATAGAATTGCTGAGGATTTATTTGGATACGTGTTGTTATTGCAGGTTGTTTGATGAATCGGAGGAGGATAAGGTTATTTAAGGAACAAGATATAATCGCGGCTATATTAGATTTGAGCCCGGCTATGAAACATGTGGTTTTGGGTAGTTTGGCGCTAAGAACCGAAATCGGTAACATTCGCGATACGGAAAAACGAATAGCGGTTTCAGATTACTATAAAAGTGCGGTAAATGAGTATATTCCGTATACGGGTAGCATAACCAAATTAGCGCGAACGATGACCGCAAAAGTGGGACTTGGGGGTTTTGATAGTTTACATTTGGCATTTGCGATAAGCGCAAGCGCCGATTATTTGCTGACAGTTGACAATGATTTTGAGAAAGCAAGTTCTAAGTTGAATTTAAAGGTGCAGGTTGTAAACCCACGAAAATTTTGGGAGGTTTAAAATGACTGTTACGATAGATACGGATGATTGTGTTGAAATCAGACGTATAGGACTGAAGGCGTTAAACAAGGCATTGGGTATGGATGGTACTAAAGCGTTTTTACAGCAGTATACGCGCCGTAGGGGCGACTATACCAAAGAAAAGTATGATCATCCGCAGTTCACATTGGATGAGGTTCTTGTGGCGATGCGAAGTACCGATAAAGAAGAGATGGATGGGGCGGCGATGTAGGGTTGTGGTTGTCCGCATAGATACATAACCGTTGAATTTAACCTCAAAAGGGGCTTATTGTGGCTGAGCGCACGCTGATTTCTTTCGATTACGCGGTGAAGTACCTGTAAAGAAATTGTTTAGGTATATCCTTTTTAGGCATATCTTTAGTAAACGAACGGTAGGGTCGTGGGGGTGAGGTAGTCGGCAGGCGGTAGTTTGTGTCGCGGGGGCATTGCGCGTAGCAACTGTAAAAAAGACTGCGGTATAACAAACGTATTACAAACATCAAAAAAAGGAGGGTGTTGTGACGGAAGAAGCATCATATTTTGACGGCGGCGTGCTTCAGTTCCTCGGGTGGGTTATTTTGGGCAGCATCATTACGACTTGCACTTTGGGGTTATGCTTGCCGTGGGCGGTGTGTATGTTCTACAAGTGGGAAACAAGCCATACGGTAGTGGGCGGCCGGCGCCTGCAGTTCAACGGTTCCGGCGGGAGCTTGTTCGGGCACTATATTCTGTGGTGGTTCCTGACCATCATAACGCTCGGAATTTACTCTTTCTGGCTCTATGTGGCAATGAAGAAGTGGATGGCGAAAAATACGTCGTTCGCGGGCTAAACCGTGTATGGGCGGGCTTTCCGGCCCGCCATCAATATCGTCAGGATAAAAAAACGGCAACGTCTCCTTAATCAACGCCGAATGCCTTCTCCACGAAAGGGAGGAACGCGTTAACGAGGTGCCGTTGCCGGAATTTCTCAAAAATAATGTATGAATAATACCGCCCCATATTCGCCGCCAAGCGTCACGCCGAACCGGTGGGCGCGCGATGTTGCGCCGTGGGGCTTTAATGGGGGAGGCTGAGTCGTAACCCATGCCTTACCCGCTGTTTGCGCCTGCGGAATCAAAAACTTTGAATTCGCCCGCCCAATTATTATATTATATGAGGTTCATGACATCGGCGATACCGGCGGGCGGGTGTAAAAACGAATGTCGCTTAATCTTTTTATTCGGACGCGTACTATGATGAAGATTGTTTTTATGGGGTCGGCCGAGTTCGGCCTTCCGGCGCTTGGGGACCTGCTTACGCGGCATAGGGTGGCGGCTGTGGTCAGCGCCCCGACGAGGCCTAAGGGACGTGGGCTCAAGCTGGTCGACACCCCGGTCGCCGAGTATGTCAAAAAAGGGGCGTCCGCGTTGCTGCTTACGCCGGAGGATGTGGCCGCCCCGCAATTCGTCGACAAGCTGACCGCGTTCGGCGCCGACCTCTTTGTCGTCATTGCCTTTCGGATACTGCCCAAAGCGGTGTTTTCTATCCCTAAATTGGGGACGCTGAACGTCCACGCGTCGCTTTTGCCGCGCTACAGGGGAGCGGCGCCGATACACAGGGCAATAGAGGCGGGGGAGACGGAGACCGGGGTGACGGTCTTCCGCATAGACGATGGGGTGGACACCGGAGATATCATAATACAGAAAAAGACGCCGATAGGCGGCCAGGAGACCACGCCCGAACTTTACCGGCGGCTGAGCGTGATGGGCGCCGTCGCGCTTTTGGAGGCTATCAACGCGGTGGAAAATGGAAAGGCCGTCCCCATCAGGCAAGACCAAAAGGGGGCCACTGCGGCGCCCAAGCTCTCAAAGGAGGAGGGGCGGGTGAACTGGAGGCTGCCTGTGGAGGCTGTGTTCAACAAAATCCGCGCACACATCCCGTTCCCGGGTTCGTACTTTTTCATAAACGGGAAGCGTATCAACATAGAGTGGGGCATAGCGAGCGGCGGCGGCGGCACCAACCCCCCCCCGCCGCCGGGCACAATCCTGATAGCGAATGGCGATTACATAGACGTCCAATGCGGCACCGGCGCGTTGCGCATAACCAGGGTAAAGCCGGAGGGCCGACAGGCGATGGACGTCCACTCGTTCCTGCTTGGGCACGAGGTAATCGAAGGAACGGTGCTTGAATGAACGGCAACAGGCCAAGCGGCGGTGGTAGAGGCGGGTACCGCAAAGACGGCGCCGCCCGTAAAGAATATCATCATAAAGACACGTATCGCAAAGACGATACACGCGGGAATGATTACCGCAAAGACCGCCCGTACGGCAAAGATAATTATCGTAAAGACGGTACTAACGGCGATGACCGCCGTAAAGGTCAATACGGCCGGGGCGGGGATGAATCCGCCCGCAAAGAGTATCGTAATAAAGACACTTATCGCAAAGACGATAATCGCAAGCCCGATTCATCGGTAGGCACGCGTCAGCTCGTCCAGCGGATACTGACCGACTTCGACGGCGCTCCCGGCGACCCGGAGCGCATTGCCGACCGGATTCTTGCCCGCCGGCATATCGAGGACCGCGACCGGCGCTTTGTCTTTGAGCTTGTCTACGGCGTGTTGCGCAACCGTATTTACCTGGATTATGTTATTAACACTTTCATTTCCGGCGAGCGAGAGCCGATGTCCGACGCGCTTAGGCGTATCCTTGAAATTGGGGCGTATCAGATTTTGTTTTTGGACAGGGTGCCCGACCACGCCGCGGTAAACGAGGCCGTGAATCTCGCGAAGCATGACACGAACACCGCGCCGGGCGCCGGGTTTGTCAACGCGGTGCTTAGGAATGTCATAAAGAATAAGTTCGACATTTCGCTGCCCGATTCGCAGACGGATTTGGCGGGACGGCTGTCGATTGAGTTTTCGCATCCCAAGTGGATGGTGGAACGGTGGCTTGCCCGTTACGGTTTGGGCGATACCAAGAAGATACTGGCGTTCAACAACGAGCGTCCGGCGGTCTATTTGCGGCGCAAGATGCGCGACATTTCGCGTCCGCAGTTTGAGTTTGATATGCGGACGCTTTGCGAGGCCGGATGCGGGTACCTGAATCTGTACTACAAGATGAAGAAGCCGCTTGAGCCGGAGAATTTGCGTATGTTGCGGGACGGTTTTTGCTCCGTGCAGGCGCCGTCAAGCGGGTGGGTTGTGGCGATGCTTGGGCTGCGCGACGGCGACAGGGCGCTTGATATGTGCGGCGCTCCGGGCGGCAAGGCCACGCTCATGGCGGAGCTTGTGGGCGATTCCGGGTATGTGGCCGCCTGCGATAAGGGGCGGTGGAAGATGAAAACGGCTGTTGAGATGTTTGCGGCGCAGGGACTTGGGAACATCTATCCGGTGGTATGCGACAGCGTTGCGCCGCCGTTTGCCGGCACGTTTGACAAGGTGCTGTTAGACGCCCCGTGCAGCGGCAGCGGCGTTTTGCAGCGTCATCCCGACGGCCGTTTCGTCCGCACCGCCGAGGATGTCGGCGACAGGGCGTCGTTACAGAAAGAGTTGCTTGACAGCGCGGCAAAGCTGGTAGGCGAGGGCGGGGTATTAGTCTACTCGACGTGCTCGCTTGAGCCGGAGGAGAACGAGTGTCAGGTAAAATGTTTTTTGGACGGTCACCCGGATTTCAAATTAGACCGTCCGCCGGAAGCCGTCCCGGCGATGTATATTGACGACGACGACTGCCTGCGCGTCACGCCGTACAAACACAATATGGACGGGATGTTCGCGGCGAGGTTCAAGAAAGGTTGATAATGTCGAAATGAGCGAAGCGACGAAGCAATCGGGAATACGGATTCAGTCTCCAAGGAGGCATATTTTTGGACGATGACGGAGTTACTGCCATTATTGTTTACATGGCCGCCGCGTTTGTTCTCTCGGCTTTCTTTTCGGTCATTAAGATTATCTTCGCGTCGGCTGAGAAGGGCGATGTCGGCGCCGACGACGAGCGTTTGCGCTATTGCGCGTCCAGAATCGGCGAGATACTGAAGAATCGCGCCGCGCTCAGCGACACGGTGACGGTCGGCAAGACCTTGTGCAATGTCTCCTTCGCGGTACTGTCGCTCAAGTTGCATTCCATATTTGCCTTTGACCTCTACGGCGACACCGTGCCGCCGCAGGCGCTGTGGCTTGTGCCCATCGCTTTTTCATCCGTAACTCTGGCGCTCTTTGCCCACTATGTGCCGCGCGCCGTGGCGCTGCGCTTCTATCGCGGCACGGTAAGACCGGCCTATTACTTCTACTCTCTTCTGTCCTGGCTGCTGTTGCCGTGCACGTGGCTCTTCTCCGCGGTGCATTCGGCTATTCTCAAGATATTAAAGTACAATGTGAGGCTATCGTTCCTCTCCGAAGAGGAGAAGGCGCGTATCACTGCCGACGACGACGCCACCGAGGCGCTTGGGGAGGAGGAACGCGAGATGATTCGCAGCATATTCGACCTGAGCGATACCACGGTAGACGAGATAATGGTCCCGCGTATAAACGTAATCGCTGCGGAGGTACGTTCCGACCTGCAAGCTGTCCTTAGGTTGATAAGGGAGGAGGGCCACTCGCGCATACCCATATACAAAGATACCATAGACCAGATTACCGGTATCCTCTACGCGAAGGACATCTTCCCGTGGATATCCGAACACAACAAGTCGGAGTGGAACCTTGAGAGCATAGTCAAAAAGTGCCACTACGTGCCGATGGGCAAGAAGATAAAGGATTTGATGAAGGAGTTCAAGCTCAAGCACCTGCATTTGGCGGTAATCGTGGACGAGTACGGCGGGACGGCCGGAATCGTTACGATGGAGGACATTTTGGAGGAGATAGTGGGAGACATCCAGGACGAGTATGACGAGGAAGAGAGGGAGGTGGTGCCTGTGGAAGACAACGTCTACTTCGTTGACCCGCACATAGACCTGCGTGACTTGAATGATGAGTTGGGCATATCTCTTGATGAAGACGCGGAGTACAACACGCTAAGCGGCCTGATATACCACGAGTGCGGCGACATCCCGCCGGAGGGCACGCAGATAGAGTGCGCCGGGGTGCGAATCACCGTCGTTAAGATGGACAACCAGCGCATAGAGAAGGTCAGGGTGGAAGTGTTGCAGACCGCGGAGAAGGCCGAGGCGGAGCCGTTCTAAAGATAGATACGCTCCCGCTCCTCCATTGCCGACCGGTCGGCCGGTTTGATATGGTCGTATCCCATTAAATGTAACAACCCGTGTACCAGCAGGCGTTTCAGTTCGTCCTCGTAGGAGACCCCGTATCGTCGCGCCTGAACCGCGGCGCGTTGCAGCGATATGTATACCTCTCCCAGCAAGTCGTCGTCGCCGATGTGGAATGAGAGCACGTCCGTGGCCTTGTCCTTCTTCCGATATTGACGGTTCAGCTTGCGGATAAAGTAGTCGGAACACAGTATGACCGTCGTGGACCGGCCGGCGCTCACCCCCTCACGCCGATAGACGGATTTCGCGGCGGCGGTCAGCGGCGCGGTCGGGCAGGGGAGCGGCTCGTAATGGTGGATTATCTCTATCATTATGACGATAAAATAGTATCCGCGTTTGGCATAATGTATATTTATTGTCTTACGGCGCGGCGGTTAATAAAATCGGCGTATCGTCGAAATATTATGTATTGATTTCGATTACTGTTAAAAAAGTCTTCGTATTGGGGGTTGTTATGTCCGCACTGCGTAGTAAGATATTCGGAACGACGCTGCTTTTGGCGCTGTTTTCGGCCAGGCCCCTGCTTGCCGCCGCCGATGTCGTTGAGGAGCGCGTGTGTACCGTCACCGGGGTCATGGGTAATGTGCGGGTGCGTTACAGCCCAAATTACAATAAGATGCGCCGTGAGCCGGCGGTCGCCAAGGGGATGGCCGCCGCCGTCGCCCCTGTTTCCGGGAGCATAACGGGGGAGTGGTCGAAATTGCGGTTGGGTATGACGGTGGGTGGGAAGTGCGAGATAATGACCGGGGCGGAGTCCGAGGTTCGGCTTGAGACGGCCGACGGGACGATTGTGAAGGTGGAGGAAAACGCGCTCGTCGAGGTCGCGGTCTTGCAGGCGGTAACCCGGAAGGCCAAGTCCAAGGGCGCCGCGCCGGAGACTGCGGCGGTCGCCAAGTTCAAGCTGTTGTACGGTAGCCTCGTCGGCAGTGTTAAGAAGATTACGCGCGAGAATCCGGATGTGAGGTTTGAGACTCCGACCGCCGCGGCGGCCATCCGCGGGACGGTTATCGAGGTGGAGGTGGCCAAAAATACCAATACGCTGATACGGGCTTTTGACGGGACGATTTTGGTTGCGCCTGTCAATAAAAAGAATAAATTTGTTGAGCTCGGCGACGGAAAGATGGTCGAACTCGTGCCAAAGCAGACTGTGCTGTTGGTGAGAGATGTCCCCAAGGGGTACAGGCGCAAAGGTTTCTTACTGAAAGGGGAGAAGGCGCCGGCTCCTGTCAAGGAGAGTAAAAAGAGCGAGAAACCCAGGGAACCCGTGGCCGTGAAACTGCGGCTTGATTTGGGAGACATTCCCGATACGCTGAGCTGTTACGCCGGGGACACGGTGATGATAGACGGCACGGTCGCTCCTGCGAGCGCCAGGGTCAGTGTGAACGGCGTCGCCGCCGCGCCCGACAAGGACGGCGCGTTTAGGGTGGCGGTGCCCGCCCCGGATTCCGGAACATTCCCGCTGAACATCGCCGCCGAGAGCGGGACGACGGCGGAGTACGTTGTCCGCGCCATGCGCGTAGCCCATGTTCACACCGCGGCGCGCCTCATCACTCCGGTAGAGGGCGAGGTGGTCAAGAGGCCTGTGGTATTGATTAGCGGAACAGCGGAGCCCGGGTCGAAGGTGAACGTCTTGGGCGTAACGTTAAACGTACAGCGCGACGGAACTTTCAGCGGCGAGGCAGGCCTGCCCCCGCGTGAGGGAACGGTAAAGGTGCAAGTAGAGATAGTAAACAGGGACGATACCGCTGTTTGGATAGAGAGGAATATAAGGTATAAGAAGTAGTATGAACCAGCACAAGATAAGAAACATCGCAATCATCGCCCACGTAGACCACGGTAAAACGACGCTGGTAGACGAACTCTTCCGCCAGAGCGGTATGTTCCGCGAGAACCAGCAGGTGGCGGAGCGCCTCATGGACTCCATGGACCTGGAGCGCGAGCGCGGCATCACCATCGCCGCCAAGAACGGGTCGTTCCGGTATCGCGGGCATCTCGTCAACGTCATAGACACGCCCGGCCACGCCGACTTCGGCGGGCAGGTGGAACGGGTGCTCAAGATGGCCGACGGCGCGCTCTTGGTCGTCGACGCGCAGGAGGGACCCATGCCGCAGACCTACTTCGTTTTGAAGAAGGCATTGGCGCTGTCCTTGCCTGTAATAGTGGTTATCAACAAGATAGACAAACCCGCCGCGAGGCCTGTTTGGGTGCTTGACCAGGTCTTTGACCTGTTCGTAAAGCTGAACGCTCCGGATAACGTCTTAGACTTTCCCGTGGTTTACGCCTCCGCCAAAAACGGCTACGCGAAGGACGACCCCGACGACGACAGCAACGACCTTGTTCCGCTCTACGAGATGATAATAAAGCGCGTCCCGCCGCCTCAGGGGGACGAAAACGCGCCGCTTCAGATGCTGGTCAGTTCCATCGACTACTCCCCGTATATGGGCCGTTTGGGAATAGGCAAAATTACCGCCGGAACGCTCAACGTCAACAAGGAAATATCGGTATGCATGCGCGACGGCAGCATGGTTCCGGCCCGCATCACCAAGGTTTTTGCCTTTGAGGGCGTGCAGAAGGTGCCCACGGACATCGCGTCGGTTGGGAACATCGTGGCCGTGGCGGGGATGGACGAGGTAACTGTGGGCGTCACCTTCACCGACCCGGAGAACCCGAACCCGCTGCCGCCGATAGAAATCGACCCGCCCACCATATCCATGAACTTCATTCCCAACGACTCCCCATTTGCCGGAACGGAGGGGAAATTCGTCACGTCGAGGCACTTGCAAGACAGGTTGATGCGGGAGATACTCTCCGATGTGGCGTTGAGTGTGGAACCGTTGCAGGACACGATAGGGCACAAGGTATCGGGTCGCGGCGAGCTGCATCTGTCAATCCTCATAGAGCGTATGCGCCGCGAGGGATACGAGTTTCAGGTAACAAGCCCGCAGGTCATTATGCGCAGGGACGGGGACGGTAAGCAACTCGAGCCTTACGAAGAACTGACGGTGGATGTGGACGAGAAGTACGCCGGCACGGTAATAGAGAAACTGGGTTCGCGCCGCGGCATCATGCACGATATGTCACAGGAAAACGGCATGGCGCGGATGACTTTCAAAGTCCCCACAAGAGGTCTCTTAGGCTACAAGGCGGAGTTCATGACCGACACCAAGGGTATGGGGATAATGAACTATGTGTTTTTAGAGTACGCCCCCTACGCGGGCGACATCCGCACAAGGGCAAATGGCGTGCTGATATCCAAAGAGCCGTGTGTGTCGGTGGCCTACGCGCTGTTTAATTTGCAGGACCGCGGAAAGATGTTCGTCGGCCCGGGGGTCAAGATATACAGGGGGATGATAGTGGGCGAGCATTGCCGGTCAAACGATTTGGTGGTCAACCCCGGCAAAGAGAAAAAACTGTCGAATATGAGGGCGGCGGGTTCGGACGAAAACGTAATACTGACGCCGCCGGTTGACATGAGTTTGGAGGATTGCATCGCTTATATTAACGAGGATGAGCTGGTAGAGGTTACGCCGAAGTCTATCAGGTTAAGAAAAAGGGATAATAAGTATTAACAAGGATGCTTACAAATGACCGTCAAATGCAAAAAGTGTAACGCCTACTGCTGCCGCCACATCGCTGTCGGCGTGGATACGCCTGCCGACAAGGAGGGGTACGACAATATCCGTTGGTACCTGCTGCACAGGAACGTATGGGTATCCATCGACCACAACGACCAGTGGATAGTGGAGTTCAGAACGCCCTGCCGCCTAATCAGTAGCGACTACAAGTGCGGCGACTACCCAAACCGTCCGCTGATATGCAAGAATTATCCCGACGACGACGAACTGTGCGAGGGTGAGACGGACGAACCGTCGTACAAGGAGTTGTTCAAGAACGTTAGGGACTTCGAGAGGTATTTGAAGAAGCGGAGCAAGTAGTGAACATCCGCCTGAAGCCCGGCAAGGACAAGCCTGTCCGCAACGGCCACCCGTGGATATTCTCCGGCGCGGTGGCGAGGGTCGATGGGGAAATTAATCTCTGTGACCGCTTATGCACCGTATATAACGCTAACGGCGAACGTCTCGGCATAGGTTATTACAATGATAAATCGACGATACGCGTACGGATGCTCTCTGTCGATACCGCCGATGATACCGCCGTTAATACAGCTGTCAATACCGATAAAGGACTAAGCAAACGTTCCGGCGGAAAATCCGTACCGTTGTCGGTATCAACAAGACCGGCGTTGCCGCTGACATTCACGGCAAACGATTTGCGTAATCGCGTCCGTCAATCGATAGATACGCGAAAGAGAAACGGTGCGTTGACTGAGTATGCGAACGGCGGTAACACCGACTCCTGCCGCTTAGTCAACTCCGAGGGCGATTTTCTCCCCGGTCTGATTGTCGATAAATACGGCCCGGGACTCTGTATACAGATAGGCACTGCCGGCATGGAGTGTTGGCGCGGCGCTATCATAGACGCGTTGCTCGATATTGTCAACCCGGCCTTTATCTACGAACGCTCCGACACCGCGTCGCGTGAGAGGGAGGGGCTATCGGTCAGCGAGGGACTGATTGCCGGAGCGCTTCCCGAAACGCTTGTGATAACGGAAAACGGCGTTAGATACAGGGCGGATTTACGCGACGGGCAGAAGACCGGTTTCTTCTTTGACCAGCGCGAGAATCGAGCGTTGTTGCGTCGCTATGCCGCGGGGCGCAATGTGTGTGACTGTTTCTCATACAGCGGCGGCTTCGCTATAAACGCGGCACTCGGCGGCGCGGCCTCCGTCGTCGCCGTGGACTCGTCGGAGGATGCCGGTGCCTGCCTCTCCGAAAACGCGCGGTTGAACGGCGTGTCCGGCGCGGTGAGGTTTCTGAAATCGGACGCCTTTGCATTTCTTAGGCGATTGTGTCCGGGCGGCGGAGACGACGCGCCGATTGACCTGTTGATTTTAGACCCGCCGAAGTTTGCCCGTCACCACGGGGATGTTGACAGGGCCGCCCGCGGCTACAAGGATATCAACTTAGCCGCGTTGCGGGCGCTGGCTCCGGGCGGGCTGCTCTTCACATTCTCGTGCTCCGGCGCGGTCGACCCTTACCTGTTCAGGCAGATAGTATTCGGCGCCGCCGCCGACGCCCGCCGCGGTGTGCAGATACTGCACGTCTTGACGGCGGGGCCGGACCACCCGGTCAGCATTGCCCATCTGGAGGGGGAGTATCTCAAGGGGCTTGTGCTGCGGGTTCAGAGTCTTTAATTGAGACCACCTGTTGTGTTCTTCCGTATCCGCGCCCAGGCGTCTTTCAGCGTTACCGTTCTGTTAAACACCAATTTCCCCGGCGCCGAATCATCGTCAACGCAAAAGTAAGCCAGCCGCTCAAACTGGTACTTCTCCCCGATTTTCGCGTTTGCCAGCGACGGCTCTAATTTGCAATCCGTTATTACTTTTAGCGACTCCGGGTTGATGTTGTCCAAAAAGTTTCCGCTCTCCGCTTCCATGGGATTCTCTTTTGTAAAGAGGGTGTCGTAAATCCGCGCCTCCGCGCCTGTGGCGTGTTGCGCCGAGACCCAGTGAATTGTGGCCTTGGGCGAGCGCCCGTCCGGCGGCGTGGCCCCGCCGCGCGTCTGCGGGTCGTAGGTACACCGCAATTCCACTATATTCCCGTCGTTGTCTTTGACAACATCTTTGCAGGTGATATAGTAGGCGTAGCGCAGCCGCACCTCCCGCCCGGGCGACAGCCTGTAGAACTTCTTGGGCGGCTCCTCCATGAAGTCGTCGCGCTCTATATAGATAACCTGTGAAAACGGCACTTTGCGTGTTCCCGCCGATTCGTCTTCCGGGTTGTTTAAAGCGTCAAATTCCTCTACCTGTCCATCAGGGTAGTTTTCTATCACGACCTTTATGGGATTGAGCACCGCCATTACCCGCATACATCGCTTGTTGAGGTCTTCCCTCAGACAGTATTCCAAAAACGCGAAGTCTACGGTGCCCTCTCTCTTCGCCACGCCGATGCGTTCGGCGAAAGCCCGTATCGCTTCCGGCGTGTATCCCCTGCGCCGCAGCCCGCTTATGGTGGGCATCCGCGGGTCGTCCCAGCCGCTCACGTGTTTCTCCCTGACAAGCTGCAACAGCTTGCGCTTGCTCATTACCGTATACGTAAGGTTGAGCCGCGCGAACTCCGTCTGCTGCGGGCGGTGGACGCCGGAGAGCTGCGCTAAAAACCAGTCGTACAGCGGGCGGTGGTCCTCAAACTCCATGGTGCAGAGCGAGTGCGTGACCCCCTCTATGGAGTCCTCAATCCCGTGCGCCCAGTCGTACATGGGGTAGACCTTCCACGTGGCGCCCGTCCTGTGGTGCGGCGCGTTCATTATGCGGTACATCACGGGGTCGCGCATATTCATGTTCGGGTGCGCCATGTCAATTTTTGCCCTAAGTACGCGCGTTCCCTCAGGAAATTCGCCGCGTGTCATGGCGGCGAAGAGTTCCAAATTCTCTTCTACGGCGCGGTTGCGGTGCGGGCTGTTCCGCCCCGGTTCCGTGAGCGTGCCGCGGTACTCGCGAATCTCGTCGGCGCTCAGGTCGTCAACGTAGGCCTTGCCCGCCCGTATCAACTCTATGGCGAATTCGTGCGTCTTGCCGAAGTAGTCGGAGGCGTAGCAGAGGTGCTTCCCCCAGTCGAAGCCGAGCCACCGCACATCGCGTATGATGGATTTTATGTACTCGTCCTCCTCTTTGGACGGGTTGGTGTCGTCGAAGCGCAGGTGGCACTCCCCGCCGAACTCGGCGGCCATGCCGAAATTGAGGCAGATGGACTTGGCGTGGCCTATGTGCAGGTAGCCGTTAGGCTCCGGGGGGAAGCGCGTTACGACCTTGCCGCCCCATTTATCGGTTGCCATGTCGTCCTTTATCATCTCGCGGATGAAGTTGGGGGCGGGGGCGGATGTTTCCGGTTTTGTGTCAGGTTTTGTTGATTCCATTGTAAAATTCCTTTTCTATTGGTTTAACTGTTAATCCACCCTATTGCCTTGTCAATCCGCCTCAAAACGGCTTCTTTCCCAATGACCTCCATCATCTCAAACAAACCCGGCCCCGCGCTTACCCCGCTGATTGCTAAACGGGTGGGATGGATTAGGGCGCTTAGTTGGATGTTGCCCGTTTCGGCGGCGCTGTGGTAGGCTGTGTCTATATTCTCTTTGGTGAAATCGTCGATATCCTCAATTATATCGCGTATCAACCCAAGGCGCTCCGCCGCTCCGGGGCCGAAATGTTTTTTCGCGGCTTTTTCCTCATAGTCAACCGGGTCAACAAAGAAGTACGACGCTGAGTCGGCCAGTTCGGTAAGGCGCCTCGACCTGACCTTCAGCAAGTCAATCACCCTCATCGCGTATTCTTTGTTGATACCGTTACCAACGCCGTTATTATCTTGTAACTTGTAACTTGTAACTTGTATCCAGCCCTTATCCCTCCACATTGCCGTAACCTCGTCAAGCAGCGTCTCCGCCGGCCTCTCCGCCAAATACTGCCCGTTCATCCACTCCAATTTTTTCTCGTCGAGCACCGCCGCTTTGGGCGACACGTGTTCTAATGAGAAGGCGGCAATTGTCTCCTCCGCGCTCATCTTTTCCCTGTCGCCGCCCGGCGCCCAGCCGAGCAACGCCAAAAAATTGAACAGCGCTTCCGGCAGGATGCCGCCGCGCTTGTAGTCCATCACCGACGCCGCGCCCTTGCGCTTGGAGAGCTTGCCGCCGTCGGGCGACAGGATTACCGGCAGGTGGGCGAAGGCCGGCGGCTCCCAGCCGAAAGCCTCGTAGAGCAGCACGTGCCGCGGCGTGGAGGCTATCCACTCGTCCCCGCGCAACACGTGCGTAATTGCCATCTCGTGGTCGTCCACCACGTTGGCTAAATGGTAGGTGGGGAACTTGTCGGCCTTTATCAACACCAAGTCGTCCAGCGCCTCGCTCCTGTACTCTATTCGCCCGCGAATCAGGTCGTCAAAAGCCACCGTCCGCCCGTCGGGAATTTTCAGGCGGACGACGTGCGGAATACCAGCTTTCAGGTTTTTGTCAATCTCCTCGGCTGACAAATCCCTGCAACGCTTGTCGTACCCCGTCGCCCCGCCGCTTTTCTCCTGCGCCGCGCGAACCTCCGCCAAACGCTCCGGCGTACAGAAGCACCGGTAGGCGTGGCCGGAGCCAATCAACTGTTCCGCCATCCTGCCGTAGATATCCAACCGCTCCGACTGGACGTACGGGCCGTACCCGCCGCCGATGACAGGCCCCTCGTCCCAGTTGAGCCCAAGCCATTTGAGGCTGTCGTATATCTCCGTAAGCGCGTCCTCAACGAAGCGCGTCCGGTCGGTATCTTCTATCCGCAATAGAAAATCCCCGCCCGTGCGGCGGGCAAACAAAAAATTAAAAAGCGCGCTACGCGCCCCGCCCACGTGCAAGTAGCCGGTAGGCGAGGGGGCAAAGCGAACGCGGACCTTCTTTTGTGTTGACATCGCTGATATTTCCTGTCTCGGTATTGATTCCGTAGGTTTTTTTGTATTGATTTTACTCTCAACCCAATCTAAACAGTCTTTAGCGATTTTTACGCTTCTTTCGTATTCCTCTTTTGTGACATCATCATATTCACCGGGATACCTGGTTTGAACGGCATAATCGGTTAACCGTATCGCGTCCTCAATATTTTCAGGGATTTCAGTAAACTTTTTTAGTTCTTTTAGCAATAGCTCAATATTATGCGTAAACTCTGGGTCTACGCCGTAATATATTAAGAACCCCTTCAACGCTTTCTCGACGGCTTGCTGAGATTGGTAACACAAATCTTCATAATAGATATAGTGAACGATTTTTGCCTGCGCCAACTCAAGGCTACTCTTTGCGCGTTCAATCCATTCTTCATAGCGAGTCATATATTATCTTGCCCTCTCTCTTTATCGTTCTGTAGATGTATCCTATTTCATTGCTCAAAACGATATACCTGTTGTAATCCACTGTAAGCAAGTCAACCGGAACTCCAATATTATTTTTAAAAAAAGCTTTATAAATCGAACTGCTTATTTCACGCCCGTTCTTCAAATCTCTTTTTATAATAAGCAAATCAATATCGCTTTCGGCGGTGTTATCGCCGCGTGCGTATGAACCGAAAAGTACAATCTGATTCGGCGATGCCAACGAGACGATTATGGAGATTATCTTATCCATATAATATACACCGGCGCCCGCGATATCGGCAGGACGCCCCGTCTCTTCATTTTTGTACTTTTTTATGACGGCCATATTATCCCCCTAAAGACTCCTGCTCCCCAGCGCCGACGCGATTGCGCCGAATTCGTCCGATATGCTCAAAAACATATCGGTCAGGATAGGGTCAAAGTGCGTCTCCCGGCCCTCCCGGATTATCTTTACCGCCTCCTCGTGTGAGAACGCTCTCTTGTACGGCCTGTCGGAGACCAGAGCGTCGTAGACGTCGGCGATTGCCATCAGGCGGCCCAGTATCGGTATATCCTCGCCTTTCAGACCCTTAGGGTAGCCGCTGCCGTCCCACTTTTCGTGGTGGGTCAGGGCAAAAGTTTTCGCGTAAGTTAAGAATGTGTGCTCGCTCGTGCTCTCCATTATCTTGTCTATGACCTCGCCGCCGAAGGTCGTGTGCTTCTTGACCTCCTCAAACTCTTCGGGTGTGAGCCTGCCGGGTTTGTTGAGGATACTGTCTTTTACCGCTATCTTCCCGACGTCGTGCAATTGCGCCGACATCAGCACCAGGTTTAGGTCCCATTCGGCCACCTCGTCCCTGTATATGCCCCGCGTTTTCATGGCTTCGAGCAATGTTCCGAGGTAGCTCTGCGTTCTCTCAATGTGGCCGCCGGTGATGTCGTCGCGGCTCTCCACGAGCTCCGCCATAGACCTTAGCAGGGCGCCCTGCAATTCTAAGATGGTCTTGACCTTGACGTCGACCATCTCCTGCAGCTTGGCGTTGAAGTTTATAAGTTCGTGCTTTTGCTGCTCCAGCTCGTGATGCTGCGCCTTCAGTTCCTGGTTCTGTGATTCAAGCTGGTGCTTCTGCGACTCTACCGTCAGGTGCATCTCTATGCGCTTTAGCAACAACGGGGCGGAGAACGGCTTGATGATGTAGTCTACGGCGCCGAGCGTTATCCCCCTAAGCTCGCTCTCGCTGTTGCTGTGGGCTGTAAGGAAGATGACCGGAACATCGGTCGTCCGAGAGTTGCTTTTCAGCGCCTTTATAGTCTCGTACCCGTCGGTATCGGGCATATCGATGTCCAACAGTATCAGGTCAGGAATGCTCTTTTCGAGTATCTTCAGCAGCTGCGCCCCGGAGTTTACGGTGAGGGCGTTGTAGCGTTCCTTCAACGCGACCTTGGCGACCGCGAGGCTTGTCAGGTCGTCGTCGACCACAAAGACGGTTTTGCGGGTATCTGCCATAATGCCTCTCTCCACGCGGCAAACTTACCGAACGGCGCCCGCCGGATTGCGGTAACAATCGCTCCGCCTGCCGGCCATTGTGTCCGCCGTCGTTACCTAAATATAATGTATGCGCGCAAATATCGGCAAAAAAATCGCCGGTTATCCGTCCGCAACCCATACCGGTCACCGATGATTGCGGCGGTAACGTCTTCGTTAAAGCCCCCTCCGTAGCTCCGGCCCCCCGGCAAAGCGCCGCCGTCGGCGGGCACGGGCGCGGCGTCGGGGAAGAAAACAATCCTGAAATTAAAATGGACGGGGATAAGGCGCTGACGGCGAATTTTACCAGGGAGCCGGCGGCTATCGTACAAAAGGTACTGTAGCGTTGATATTGGAGCTATTGAAAAACTGAACTGCCTAACCCATCGCTCAACAGCCGGTCGGCGACATTGTATTTGCGGATTTCGTCGTACACCGGGTTGGTTTCCCGGTCTGCCGAGAGCAGGTATTTTGGAGTTCGCATGGCTCCGTTGTACAAAAAATCCACCAAAAGCTCGTCTTTTGAGGGGATTTGGCGGCTAAAACCCGGCAAATCCGCAAAAGTTCCGTTTTTTGAAGACTTTTGCGGATTTGCGGCGGATAGTGAAAAAAATTCAAAAAAATTTGACATCCAAAATTTCAGTATATTATATTAAGTCAGGTAATATGCACGATAGGCTGTCTATGGCGGAGCCGGGCCGGATTACGGGTTCCGTAGGGGTCTGCGGCGACAATTTTTTGAGAGAGGTGGGCAGATACGGTGTTGACGACGTTAGGATTGGCGGTGGTAGCGGTTATGGTTGTGGCGTTGCTGACGACGTACGTCTGGTGGCTGTCCGCCCCGCGCGGCGCATGGCGCGTCCAACCCGTCAATTCCGCGGATGATGATTCCTGTTTTTTTGCGCGTCGCTATGGGGGGCGCCCTATTACAGATGCAATAAATAACCAATGCCGTATACGCGCAATTTCCCGCAATTCAGCAGGCCATAACCCCCCCCCCCCCCCCCCCCCCCCCCCCACACACACAATTTATAGCCTTGTTTGGGGCGTATATGCCCATTAAATCAACGAAAACACATTGGGGAGACATTTTTGACTCCACCGCGACGACACGCTCTAAACGCGCTAAAAACCGCGTTTATGGGCTTATAAGTTTTTCCGCATTGGCGAAACCAATTCCCATAACACGTAATAATAATGAAAGGAGTTTGCAGTATGCTGTTATTTACACAACAAGGCCGGACGTTACTACTGGCGGCAGTGTTAGCGGTTTGGGCGCAGACAGTGTGGGCGCAAAATTTGCCTAAGCTCGCCGTTTACGCATCGGGCGCGGAAACTTCTGCCATCAACAACGCGACGGCTACCGGCCTGATTATCGCGTTAGCCAACCGCCCAGGGCGCTATCAGGTTGCGAAGAATTATCAAGAAATTTTTGAATACGCGCTAAAAGAACAAAAAAGCGGCGCGGCACCCATGAATACTGAACAAATCAAGAAGCTGGGAAATCGGTTCGGCGTACGCTATATTTGCGTAGCGGAAATCATTCCAATTTTCGGCGAAAACCAAATATCGGCGCGCATTGCCGATGTGGAAACCGGAAAGAGCGAGGCAATTGGCACGGTGGACAGCCCGCTAAAATCACAGACGGATATCGTAAACGTTTCCGAACAGATTGTCGCAAAGATGTTCAATAACGCGCCGGCACCCGTGTACGCGCCAACGCCGATACCGGCATCAACGCCGGCGCCGGTATACGCGCCGACTTCAATGCTCCCCGCCGTTACGAACGCTCCGCCCGGCACTAACGCCGCGCCCGTGCGGACGCGGCAACAATACTGGACAGGCAACGGCGGCAAAGGAATCCGCCTCATAGTGCTTGAACCCACCGGCAAAGGGCTTGCCGCCGACGAGCAATGGATGCTCTCTTTGGTGCAGGGCACCATTACAGCTGACTTCAACAAGTATTCGGCAATGGACGTTATCGACAGGATGAACGTTGAAAAAGTTATGGCGGAGTGGAAGGAATCTATGTCAGGCAATTATTCCGAGGTAAATCTCGTTAAAATCGGTAACCTTACAAGCGCCAGCCATATTCTAAGCGGTTCCATAAGCAAAACGGCGAGCGCTTTTATGCTTGAGCTTTCCGTAACGGACGTGGCGAGCGGCTTGCGCAAGGCATCATATTCCCCCACTCCCATATCCGCAATGGCGCTGGAGAATCTTTCGGCTATCAAGGCGGCTTCCGCCGATTTGCTTCGGCAGTTGGGCGTGGAGTTGACAGGCGCCGGACAGAGAGAGTTGAAGCAGGTAGCAAACATGGCGCAGATACAGGCCCAAACAATGCTTTCCCACGGCATAGCGGCGCAGAGGCAGGGGACGGAGGTCGCGGCACTCAGCTACTTCTTTCAGGCGGCGGCATTTGACTCATCGCTCATTGAGGCGTCAAAACGGTCTTCGGTGATGGCCGCCAATATTTCAAGCGGGAATATCGGCGCGGACGCGCGCAACGCCATTGTATGGCGTAAAAATTGGGTGGCGCGCCTTACGGAAACGGAAGTGACTTTTCAAACGCTAATCAATGCCGCCACGCCATATACGCTGTTTTACGCCACCGACATCAAAACGGGCAGCATCAACTATAAGAAGGAAGCGATTGACCTCAGCATATCCATAAACCTGAGCGCCGACGTTTCATGGTTCAACGCGATGAATCGGGCGCTTAAAGCGGCCGACGCGGTATTGAATGGCCTGAACGCCACGAAGATGAAAGGCGATTGGGGGCTTTCGTATTGGCCGCGGAATGGCGTATCCAACACGAATCCTTTTGCGTCATTGCAGAGTTACGATATAACGGTGGTGTTTGAATTGGTAAATGAACAGGGACGGGTAATCGGTAGCCAAATTGTCAGGCTAAATCCAAGGTTTGGAATCGGTAATATAAAAGGCTCCGGGTTCGTTATCAGGTTTACCGAGAATGCTCTGGATACCGTAAACTTCAACGGCGTCAGGGCGGACGACATCAGTAATAACCTAACTATCCGTGTCGCCTCGGTAAACGGGGAACCGCCTCAAAACACGCGGTTTGCGGTACGCGCGGTGTCCGCCCAAAAATGGCAGCAGAATATCTTTTTGCGGATAGAGAACGGTGTTGTATTGGGATTTAACGGGTCGCATCCCCCCCTCCTATACCTTGTTATCCCGGATAAAGCGTGGGGCAATCCGGTTACCGCTATCGGGGATGGGGCGTTTGCGAATAGCGGGCTTACCGGCATAACAATTCCAAACAGCGTTACTTCCATTGGCAGCCGGGCGTTTGCGAATAACTCAATCGGCAGCGTAACCATTCCCAACAGTGTTACTTTCATTGGGGATAACGCGTTTGCGTATAGTCAACTGACGAAATTAACGATTCTTAATAGCCGTTATACTTCCATTGGGAACGGCGCGTTTTCGGGGTGCAACTTCGCGATAAAGATTCCCGGTAGCGATACGATACTTGATACACGAGACGACCAAAGATACCGCACGGTAAAAATAGGGAATAAAACATGGATGGCCAAGAACTTAAATTACAAAACCGGCAACAGTCGGTGTTACGATGACCAGGAATCCAACTGCGATAAATACGGGAGGTTGTATGACTGGTATACGGCAGTAACGGTTTGCGCGCCGGGATGGCATCTGCCCTCAGGGCAGGAATGGAATGGCTTGGTTTACGCGGTCGGCGGCAAAAAAACAGCGGGTAAAAAACTGAAATCGACGCATGGTTGGGAGCGTAAGAATAAGAAGAAGAGCGGTGATGGAACGGATGATTACGGCTTCTCGGCTCTGCCGGGCGGCCGCCACGGCGGTGGAGAGCCCAACCGCTACTACAATGCCGGCCGTTACGGCTATTGGTGGATGACTAACTCGAAGGATAACTTTTCGGCCTACAACCTGCTAAGCATACACTATAATAACGAGAACGTATCTTGGGACCAAGGCGAGCTTGACGGACGTTCGGTTCGTTGCGTTGAGGACTGAATAGAAAGGGGTGGCTCACAAGGCCGCCCCGTCGCCCGCGGGAATTTTCACAGTCGGACGATTTCGTCAACCGTAAGTCCGGTAAGCTCTGCGATTTCGTTTACATCCATACCCCGTGCTTTCAAGGCGTTCGCGAACTTCAAAGCCTCCTCGTGCCTCCCCTCAAGCCTCCCCTCAAGCCTCCCCTCGTGCCTCCCCTGTTGCCTCCCCTGCTGCCTCCCCTCCAGTACGCAAGTGTTCACATAATTGTCTCTCCACACCTCAAGCGCGTGTTTCACGGTACCGCCTCCTTTTTTTAGTATATTTACAAAGGTTTGTTCCTCTTCCGACGACAGGTTGCTTTTGTACAGGACGTGCTTTATCCAGTTAAATAGCGCAAGCGCGTCATCTCCGGGCAAGTTGGCCGTGTGTTCCCCTAAGCAACCTTCGATTTCCTCCGGCGACGTTTTATTTTCCAGCCGCCGCTTGTCTAATAAAAATACTATATCAAGCATCTTCTTCGTAGATAATATCGTCTCGTCGTCCGTCCGCTTTACGTCAAACAGCAGGTAATGAAAGTCTATGAGGTTGTTGCCGAAAATAGCATAGTTCTCGGTATATTCCCGATACGTCCTGACCACCGTCCAATTGTCATCGCCGTTGTACAGGACTATCGGCACAATGGCGGGGAGCCGAAAGCCTTTGCGCTCCCTTACGTTTTTATCCGTGTTTTTAAAGATGTCACAGAGTAATTCAACCATATATCTCAAAAGCCGAAACGGCATTGTAAAGTCAACTTGCGACTGTAATTCTACCAATACGTAAAAATATACGTCGGCGCCGCCTGTTTTCAATTTGTATATAAGGTCGGCGTCTATGTTGCTATACTCTGATGTAACGTAACTATTGTCCACCCTCACCAAATCGCTGGCGGCGATGCCGGTTGTCCAGGGTTCGGCGATGTATTTCTTCAAAAAGTGCAGGAAATTGTTCTTGTCGGACAATACGGACTTGTAGCCCTCGTCGTGCTTTTGGTTC
>JAITCM010000054.1 GCA_031283085.1 Chitinispirillales bacterium
GCGGCGATGACGGCTTGTCCGTCGGGATGGCATTTGCCGACTCGAGATGAGTGGGGAGCGTTGGCTATAGCGGCTGGTGGAACCGGTACTTATGGTACGGGTGGTACTGCCGGCAGGAAGTTAAAATCAACAACGGGCTGGAATTATTACAGCGATAGTTATTATGGGACAGACGAATTCGGCTTCACGGCTCTGCCGGGCGGCTTCCGCTTCTCCGGTGGCGGTTTCTACGGTGCCGGCGACGACGGCGACTGGTGGATGGCTACGGAGTACGGGGGCGGCTACGCGTACGGCCGGTACATGAGCTACGGCAACGACAGCGTGGACGAGGACGGCAGAGGCAGGGGCTACGCGTTTTCTGTTCGTTGCGTTATGGACTGAAGCGGTGTGGAGACCGTAATCGCCGAAAACATCCGGCAATTATCCCAACACAACAAAAAGGGGTGACCAACAGAGCCGCCCCTATAACTTGTTTCCCGGTGGCGGCGGGGATGCTTATCCGTAACTTTCGGCCATATCGCCCCCGTTTTTTTGCGAATGGCTCTTTCCTTCAAGTTGTTTTTGTGTTTCCTTAATGTTTGCGAGAAAATCCTGTTCGGCCGGCGTAAGTTCGTATGTGGTTTTGTGGCGATATTTTTCGTATTCCGCTTCCGCTTTGGCAAGAGCGGTTTCGTGGCTGACCGCTCCGGCGTCGGGCAAAATGCCCTTGCCGTACCGCTTGGCAAAATCGTCTAATTCCACTACCCAATCACGCATATACATCGGTTGGTGTCGCATTGCTCGAAGCTCCGCAAGGTCGAAAAAAGCGGATACCATACGGTTTAGCGTGGCAAGTTCCTCTTCGGTTAGATAGTTTTTTGCGATGCCGACCTCGCTTTTCGCCGGACGTTTCCCCGAAAAGGCCGTCAATCCCATAAATGGCTGTTCCGCGTCGGCTCGTTGCGATATGACCTCGGCGGCGGTGCGGCCGTGTGCCGCAAAATGTATCTTGTTCTGAACAATTTTGAAAAACTCCAGTGATTCCGGCGTTCGCGGGTCATAATCCACGCTTGTGGCGTAGAGGTCAAGCACCTGCCGATAAAAAACTTTCTCGCTGGAACGGATATCGCGTATGCGCTCCAATAATTCACGCCAATAATTACCGCCGCCCGCTTTTTTCAGCAGGTCGTCATTCATCGCAAAGCCCTTTTTGAGGTACTCTTTCAGGACTTCCAATGCCCAACGGCGGAATTGTGTGCCTCGTAGCGATTTCACCCGATAGCCTACCGAGATAATCACGTCGAGGTTGTAATATTTGATGTTTCTGCTCACATCGCGCGCGCCTTCATTTTGAACTGTCAAGTATTCCTTGACAGTTGCCGCCGAATCTAATTCTCCCTCTTCAAACGCGTTGTTGATGTGCAAACTGACGTTCTGTTTCGTTGTTTGAAACAATTCAACCATTTGCGCCTGCGAAAGCCAAACGGTTTCGTCCTCCATACGAACGTCAATTTTTGTTTGATTGTCTTCTGTCTGATAGATAATAATTTCAGAGCGGCCATCGGTTCTTTGCTCGTCATTTTCTCCCACCGGCGGGGACGACGTTTTTTTTTCGGATTTCATACCCCGTCGCCCCCTTGCCCGCTCCACCCCAAAATTTTGCTTTCAAGCCGTTGCCACGACACGGCAACCGACCGGCCACTAAGCGTAAAATAATTGATTTCCATATAAAAAGCAATATGTTCGTGTAGAAAAATACTCCTACGCCATAATGTGTTGCCTTGCCCTGCCCACAAACCAGTTAACCGCCCGCGCCCGATATCCAGCGCCGCTTTTTTGCTGTACTTTACTTGGAACATTACCATTCGATCTCGCTTGAATCCAGACATTCTTCCAATGGTTCGTCTATGGCCGCTTTCAATATGGGCGGGGCTGCGGGCAAAAATCGTCACAGAAAAACTCCGGCGCCTCCGCGCAGGAACACGTAGAGCGAGCCGCCTGTATGTTGTTCCTTATTGTAGCGGTTACCCAAAATGCCGCTTAGGTACCTGTCTAAGGCGTGGGTGTAGATTTGCGATTGCAGCAGGTAGTTTCGGTCAACGCAGTATTGGCGTAGCGACTCCGTGTCGTAGCTTTCGAGAGTGTCGCTCTTCCAGTCCGCTATGTGGTAGCGGTAGGGATGGTCGGGGCAGCTTTCGTTTTTTAAGCGGAAGACCAGGTCCATGAAGCCGTGGATTCTGTATGGTGTCGCGGCGTGTTGGAGATTGTTTGTTTTGATGATTTGCTCCCACGGCGGGCCGCTTGCGCCGGGGTCGCGGGAGAGCAGGAATTCCATCTCCGAGACGCGGTCGGCTTTTGGGATGTTGGAGATGGTGACAGTGTCTACGCCGTTTGGGGCGGGGTAGGGGAGCGTCAGCGCGTTTTTTATGTACGACGATGCCTGTTTGACGGCGGTTGCCGGGTCGGTTGTCGCCGGCAGGTCTAATATCCCGCCGCGTTTCAGGTGTTTTTCGACGAGTTTGTCGAGACTGTTGCCGTCGTTGATTATGGCGTTGATGTCGTCGGATTTCATCAATTCGTCGATGGCTTTGTGGAGCGCGTCACCTGTCGCCGCGCCGCCGGGTAGCGGTTGTTTTTTGTCATGGATTGTCGGGCGTAGTAGGGGCTGAAAATTTTCAGCCCCTACGCCATTGGTACCGCCGGTATTAATACCAACATCAATACCAATATCCTCAACATGGTGTTCGTCATTTCGTATGACGTCTTCTCCGGTGTCGTCCGTTATTGATACCTGAAGAACGTCATCATTGGAAGCCGCCTTTAACTCTCTGCTGATTTGCGAATAGCTCGTTTCCACGCTTACGAATTTTTGCAGCGACAGCGTGGGGATGTCGTCAAGTTCCATTGACCTGACCTTATCAATATCGGCCCGGTTTGTTTGATGGGTATCCTTTGCCCGCTCCGCGTCGTTGAATTCGCATATATTGGCATCGTGTCCCAACAGTTCGTTTAACCGCGGCGTTATGTCATTATCCGCCTCGACGTCCTCGCCGACCCGCATGGGTACGAAGAGCATCGCCTGCGGCCTTGTCATTGCCACGTACAGCAGCCGCCGGTGTTCGCGCTCCTGGCTCTTTTGGTAGCGCTCAAGCGATTCGAGGTCTTTTATGTTCTTTCCCTTTCCCTCCCTCAGGTCGTCGGCGCTGAGGTACGGGGTGATATGGCTCTTTTTGTTTGCGTCTGTCCACAGCAATGTGTCCGGGCTTCTCAGTTTTTTGGGAGAATTGCGGTTCATCAGGAAGACCACTGGGAACTCAAGCCCCTTTGCGGTGTGCATAGTCAGTATTTTCACGCTTGACTTCTCGGTGGCGATGGTGTGTATGTTTTTATCGTCCCGTGCGCCTTCCTCTCCGGCGTACAGGCGCTCAAGGTGCTTTATCAGCCTGTCTAAGTTTAAGTTTTGGCCGTACAGGTTTGAGACGCAGTAGTCGGTTACCTGCCGCAAATCGGCAAGTTTTCTCTCTCCGTCGGATAAGCGTATGAGCCTCCGCCGGACGCCTGTTTTTTCCATAATACTTCTGAACAGTTGCGCCCACAGTTGCCTGTCGGCGAGCGTTCCCCAAATGTCGAGGGCGTGGGCGACGCAGAGGTCGTCGCCGGAGCAGTGGCGGTTTGGGCAGCGGGCGGCGACGGTTTCCGGCGTTAAGGACGTCGCCTCTCTGTTGAAAAAATGCGTGAGCAGCGCTTTGGTGCGGTGCGTGGGCGAGTGCCTTTTATGGATTGCCGAGAGCAGCGCGATGAGGTCGCGAGCGATGGGCGACTCGAAGACCCCCTTCATTTTGTATTTGACGCACGGGATTCCGCGCTTTCTGAAGGCTTCGATAAACGGGTTGGCCATGTCGTTGGTTTCCGTTATGACGGCAAAGTCGCGGTAGTCGAGAGTGAGTTCTTCCCAGTTAAGGCCTTTGGGTATGGATATGGTCGTGCCGACTAATTTTTTGATTGCGGCGCAGGTTGCTTCGGCCATGTCGATTCGGTTCATCGGTTCGCTTTTGTCGGTTAGTTTGACAATCTGCACAGCCTTATGGGTAAGCGGACGCGGCGGGGCGCGGCGTTGCGGAGGACCGGCGGCGTTGGTTTTACGGTAGGATATATCGGAGTCGCCGCCGTCGGGGCAGAACCAGTCTTCCGTATCGCCGCAAAGGATGGAGTTGTAGCCGTCTATCATTTCCGGCAGCGACCGGAAGTTGTTTCTGAGGCTGTAAACCGCCCCGTTACGCACGGTGATTGCGTTCAACGCCTCAATGTAGGAGTTGATGTCCGCGCCTAAGAACGAGTATATGGATTGCTTGGGGTCGCCGACAATGTATATTCTCGCCTTGCCCTGCTCTTGTGTTGTTGTGTCGGCGCCGCTGTCGTCCCCTAAAAATATTTTTCGGAAGATACGCCACTGTATCGGGCCGGTGTCCTGAAATTCATCAATAATACCGTAGCGCAGTCTTTGCCGCAGACGCCTTAGTATCACCCCGTCGCCGGAGTAGACCGCGTCGCGCGTCAGGCGCAGCATATCATCGTATGATACCAACCCGTTTTCCCGTTTGTAAACGTCGTATCGGTCAGCCAGTATTTTCGCCGCCCGATTGATAAAGGCGTAGAGAAGCCTTTGCCGCGAGGCGTCTAATTCCGCTTTGGCGGCCTTGTCAATCTTGCCCGCCTCCTCTTTCGCTTTGGCGGCCTTAGTTGCGTTGTCAAACTCCTCCGCCGCCTTTTCAAGTGTCAACCCTCCTGACGGCGTAACGTCCAATTCCGCGTCGCCGCACATAAGTTTAAGCGCCGTTTTGGTTATAAGCGTTATATGTTTCCTCTCAAGCCCCGCGCCATGCCGTTCCATGATTTCGAGCCCTTGCGGCAGTCCGCTGTTAAACTCCTCCCAGTCTGTCCGCATGGAGGCGCGCAGCGCCGTCTCCGCCCCTTCCGCGTCGTCCTCAATCATTGTTGTGCTGAAGTGTACGCCCGTCTCAAACGGCCACGTTTGCAATAGCCGCAGGCATACGGAGTGTATGGTGCCGATAAACGCTTCGTGCATATTGTTCAGGCAGTCTTCCAAATGGGCGGTCAAATCGCGTTTTTCCATGTCGCCGCGGTATTTGTTTATCCGCTCGGCGATGCCGTCGCGTATGCGCTTTTTGAGTTCTCCGGCGGCCTTTTCCGTGTACGTAACTAAGAGTATGTTGCTGAGATGAACGTACCTGTCGCCGCCGCTCCCCCGGCTTTCGGCCCGCTCTTGAAGCATGCGCAGTACTAAGTTGACGATGGTGTACGTCTTTCCGGTGCCGGCGTGCGCCTCTATTACGCCGTGCTTAGCCAGGTCAATGTCGTCGGCTGATGAAATTACGAGGTTTTTACTCATGTATCCACCTCTCGAGTATGGGCGCGTACCGGCTTTCCGCGAGTTTCCGCAATTCGCCGTCGTCCATTTCCGGCGGTTTTACGTCTGTCAAATTAAACCCGTCCGTGTAAGTCACGTATTTGACGATATAATCCTTAAGCGTTTGGGCGGTTAATTCTTCCGAACGCTTGTTGATATCCGCTATGACGGAAAAGGGCAGATGCTCGCAACGCTTATCGATAAGCATCTGCGTCAGCATATCCGCAAGCCATCTTTCAACATCCGGCAGTTTGCCGTCGTCCATGCTCATAAGCGATGTTTGTACTTTAGGTTTGTCGTTGTAATCCAGGTTTACAAGGACGACTGGGCGCCGCTTGCCGCTGTCCCTCATCTCGTCAAGCCACATCGTCAGCCCGTCCAGCCAGAGCTTGATATTGTCCGCCGGTTTTATCTTTTTGGCAAACGCGAACACTCCTGTTTTATTATTGTGTTGATTGCCGATGACGGCAAATTCACGGCGTACGTTGAGCGTAAAATCGCCGCTGGAGAGAAATGCCGGGGGTTCGTTGTCGGATGGGTATCTCGTGTCTTTAAATTGGTGATTCGGAAAATCATTGAGCAGTTCGTACGAAACCCCGGCGCACTCCTTTGCCCAAATTTTCAATTCCTCCTGTTCCATATAGCAAATGTGCCCCTCCGGAGCCTGCCCGGAATTGACGTGGTCTTCGTAAATATCATCGGCAATCTCAACGGCCGACTCGATAACGCTTTCTCGCGAGGGCCTTGATTCTGTTCCGGTATCTTTGAAAATGACGTTTAGGATATCTATCCACACCTTTTTTCGCAGCGCTGATATCTTGTTCCCGGAATCAAGCGGTTCGTCGGTCGCCGTCATGTCGCCGGTATCATCGTCGCCCCGTATTCCCAGTGTCCTGCCGAGGTGGTATTCAAACGGATTGGAGAGGAATAGCTTCAACGCTCTGGTATCTGTGGTTTTTGCGGATGGGTCGATATTTGCGGATAAATTGCCGTTTGTTGATAAACGGCTGTTGTTCGCCGGTTCATGCCGGTGTTTAACCCTCTCTTTCAAACTCTCCGCCGCCAATATCCGCTGTTCTTTATCCCACGACCCGTGTTTGCGCCCCGCTTCCCGAGCCGCGTTCAGTGTTTCGTGCACGACCCACGGCACCTCCCGCCGCGCCGAGCATTTTCGCGAATTTACCTCTTTGTCAACCACACCCTGTCCAATAAGGTATTCCTCCAGTTCCAGTACGACGCTTGACGGTTGCAGTTCCTCGTCTTTTTGCATGTCGCGCGCCCTGTAGGATAGTATCAGCCGTTCCTTTGCCGCGTGCAGCAGTTCCAAAAACGCGAAGCGGTTGTCCCGCACTCTGTCGGAGTCGCCCACTATGCGTTTACTCGGCAGCAAATCCCAGCTTGGCGCCTCGTTTGTACCCGGAAATTCCGCCGCGTCGAGACCCATGGCGAAAATCGTGCGGTGGGGGAGTACCATGGATGCCCGCAGCGGCGCGAACGTGACGCCGCGCCACGCCGTGGACGGGGCGGTAAGTTCCCCGGCGACGCAGCCTCGCGCCAAAGTCAAAAACTCTTTGCTTGATATGTTGACCCGGCCGGCGTAAGCATACTGCAGCTCTATCTGCGCCACCCCGTTTAGCGCGTCGCGGCGGACACGCGTTTCCGCCGCCTCGTCCACGGAGCTACCGATACGCCCGAGCCACAACCAAATTGCTTGCCTGACCGCCTCGACCGCTTTTCGTATGTCAAGCAAGGCGTCGCCGCCTAAAAAGAACGCGGACAAATCGGCGAGTTCCCTAAGCAGCGACAGAAAGAGTTCGGCGCTCCGTTCCGCGCCCTCTTTGACCATTTCATCTCTATTATTTTTCACGCGCCGCATACCTTGCTCAAACGTATGCTCGTCCGTAACCGCGTCGCCCCTGTCGCCCATAAGCTCTCGCTGTTCCGCGTTGTATCCCCTAAACATGCCGCAGGCCTCGGCCCACTCCTCCCACCGCGCCAGATCGCCGTGGGAGAACCCCCTGCTCTCACGCACGATGGGATTCTCTAAAAGCTCAAAAATCATCGCTCTGTTGAACTCACCGCCGGCAATGCCGAGCAAGGCGGAGAGCGCCCCTGCCGCGAGGCTTGAACTGCCTGAGGCGCCGAGGACAGTGAACGGGATGTACTCCGGGTGGTTGTGCGGGTATGCCCCGAAGACACGCTGTATGTACGGCGCGTACCTGTTCGGGTCGGGCATATAGACCGCAATATCGCTGAAACCGCGTATCACATTCTCATGCGCCATATCCAAAATAAGTTCGCGCGCCTCCTCCACTTCGCGGCTTGGGTCGGGACAGGCTAAAATCTGCAGGGAATTGTCTTTTCGCGATGATGTATTGACGAAACTTAAATTGTTATTACGTGACAACAGAGACTTTTGAATCGCTTGCAGTAACGTTGTATTGGGGTTGACAGGTACGTTTCCGGTATTAATACTGTTTGTATTGATACCGGCAATATCGGTGTCAATATCCCCATGATACTCGAAATTCCACTGCGCCTGCGGGCACCACAGGAATATATTCTCCTTTCCCGCCGCTCCCCACAGCTTCAAGAGCGCGTGGTCTTCTTCGTCCGCAAACCTGTCAAGTTTGTCTTTGTCGTAGTCCTCCGGTTTCACCGGCGTTATTCCGGCGACCTCGGAGGGTGAGTCGCTGCTCCACCGCCTGCGCGGCGCGCGCGTCCGCCGGCTCGTGTCCACGTCCTCCCAAAACTCGGCGCACGGGTTTGTCAAGAATACGTGCATATCTACGCCGGCGGACTGCGATATCTCGACCAGCGTGGTGCGGTGGAAGTGGCTTATCTTTGAGACGCCGAAGAGGATTATTTGGGGATTGGAGCCCGCGTCGCACCACGGGCGCCTCTCTTTGGCGCGTTCCTCGCGCTTGCGCCTGTACAGGTGCGGCAGCGTGGCGTAGCTCGGCGACGCGCTCTTTGAGAGGCATTCGCACGTCCGGTGGTACAAGTCCATTTGCCAGGCTTCGTGTTCGCGCCCCTCAAAATACTCTTTCCCCAACAGCCACTTGGCGTCTATGCCGTGGCGCCCCCACCGCGACGCTTCCTCGCTCCAGACGCTGGGGCGGTTGTACTCGTACTCCAAAAATTGCCGGGCGATACGGGCGGAGAGCTGCACGCGCTTTATGGGGTCAATAGAGTGTTTAGCGCCGTTGCTGTTTATGGGATGATTGTTGTCGATATACAGATAGTCCCTAAGCGGCTTGTAGACGTCATTCCCAAGTGTCACATCATCCAAAAGCGCGCAAATAATCTGCGACAGATGTTCCGCGTTAATCAACACGGTATCGGGGCCGGGTCTAAGCGCGTCCCACAGAAATCGTTCGAGAGTCGGCATCCGCAAGTTCGCGACGCACCCGGCGGACGGAGTCTCCGCCAACCGGATGCTCAGCCACTTCCCGACCGCCGGATTGGGGATGATGACCGCGGGCGGGTCAAACGGGTCGCGCCACGCGCCGAGTATTCTGTCCCTGGCCAGTGTGGCTAAGGTGTCGGCGGAGGGGGCGAAAGTCAGGTTTAGCATAGCGGGCCGGGTTGTTCGGTTGTCGGTTACTATGGATAAATATAATAAAAACCGCAAATGCTATGCGTTTTTTTTGTGTTTCGGTGTAGGTGACGCGGTTCTTGCCCCTACCCCTCCGCCCACTCCGTAATCTGCCCAGCTTTATCATCAATAGCCATCCCCACCTTTTTGGCGGTTTTGAACGGGCCGTCATACCGCTTGGCGTTGAGCTGTTCCAGCGCCTCTTTGGCTTTTGCCTTGCTGTCGTCGTTGTAGGCGACTTTGAACTCCACCACCCACGCGGCGCCTTTGTGACATATTAACAGGTCGGAGCGGCCTTTGCTCGTGTGGTGCTCGCCGAGCGCCATTACCCCGCAGCCGTGCAAAAACGCCAGAATCGTGGCGCGGTAGAGCCACTCTCGTGCCGGAACCTTAGCCCGCCTTATTGAACGCTGCGCAGCCTTGGCGTAGTCATCGTAGGGGATACATGACAGGAGGCGGTTTACCGTTTCAATAAAGAGGCCGACATCGCCATCATCCAACGCGTCCATAAGCGTGTTGCGGAAATCAATAAAACTGTCGCCGCCGCTTTGAATGATATTTTTTGCTACAAGCTGCGACATGGACTGGAACACTTCAACGTTGGGATAGTCTAATGAAAAATTGCCGGCGTCATCCTTTCTAAGCGTCAAATACCCCGCCTGATACAGAAAGCCCTCCGCCGGCGCCGTCTCCATCTCGCCCGGGTTTCTCACAAAATCCTTCGTTACAGGCATCCCGATAAACTGCTCAACCGTCAGATTTTGAACTCTCATGTAGTCGGCGATTATCTTGGGGTTCGCGCTATCCATCCAGTGATTGACAAAATCATAGTCCATGAAAAAGTTTAGCGCGGAGAACGGATTATACACTTTCTGAACCCCGTCAAAGCAAAATCCGTTGTAGTACCGCCTCATCTTATCAACGAATTCATCAACGGGACAGTTTAGTTTTTTAGCCCCGGCTTCAAGGTATTCGCCGAAATTTTCGACTAACTCCTCCTCGGTATATCCGCATAACGCCCCGTATTTTTCATCAAGCGAGATGTCGGTCAACTGGTTTAGCGTAGAAAATACGCCCATCTTGGCGAACTTTGAAATCCCGGTCATGAACATGAAGCGTATGTGCTGCTCGTTTGCCTTGAATTTAACGTAGAAATTCCTCATAATCTCACGAACTTCCTGCGCTACAGG
>JAITCM010000061.1 GCA_031283085.1 Chitinispirillales bacterium
AGCAACTTGTTTATCTCGGCGAAGCCAATCCAGAAAATTGTCATACAAAATCCAACGTTTTGTCGCATCAACCGCAAAACCGTCGTTTCCGTTTCCGTAGGGGCGGCTCGGCGGTAAAAACGCCGGTGTGGTCGCCCGTGCCGTTCCGCCTGTCCAACGAAGGGCGACCGGAACGGTCGCCCCTACGAATCGTTGTTACACCGTTGGTATTAATCAACGTTTGTCATAGCCGTCATTGCGAACTTAACCATGTCTCTTTCATTACTTTGCAGCGCTTCCTGTAAAAGCCGATTCCGTATTTGATAATGTTTTCATAGCCTTCATCGACCCATTTATCGGCGTATTTTTTGTCCTCTATCTGCCGCAAGGCATTCTCGCACACGGTTTGCAAACCTTTCCTCTCTTTGGCAACCTTAAACTCAAATATTGCCGCTATGCCGTCCCTTACGTTTACGCCGCGCAAAACCAAGTCGCAGCGCCCGTCCCCGCTCTCGGCCTCGGATGTTACCATGTAGCCGTCCAAGCCGGTCAGTACCCCTGATATAAACCCGTGGTAGTGGGCTTCAGCGCTGTCCATATAACTTATGTATTCCGCAAGCAGCGCGGAAAGCTCGCGCTCGACCGTTTCCGCGTCCCCGCTTAGGATGGCGCCGAACAGCGCTTTGCGGTCTTTCGTTTTTATGTAATCTTTAAACCATTCTCGGATTTTGGTTACGAAAACGTACTTCAACTCAATATTGGGGATTGACAAATCCAATGTCAACTCGCCGTTTTCATTCACGCGCCCATCCCCCACTTTTTTCAGGTAGCCGGTGAAAAGCAAAAAATTCCAAATGTTGCCGACCTCCTTGTATATGTCGCCGTATGTTACGTACTCATTAACTTTCGCCGTGACTGTCCCGCCCGCCATCAGGGTTTCGAGGCCGGCTTTCGCATCGGCGCTCATCTTGCCTATTATATCGCGTATGATGTCGTTGCCACTGGTATTTACCCAATAAGGCTTGGGATACGTATCTATATATGTAATCCAGGAATCCACGACGTGCAGGCAGCTCCACGGGTTATACACCTCCGTGTTCCCAAAAAGATAGCCGTTGTACCAGTCCCTGACAATCTGTTTTTTGCCGTCAAGGCCGTAGTACTCAAGCATCGCGTCAACTTCACCCTGTGTGAAGCCGAAATATTCGGAGTATCCGTTGTTGAGTACCGAAGCCATATACAAATGGTTGAGTCCAGTGAATATGCTCTCTTTGGAAACCCGCAGGCATCCGGTAATCACTCCTAATTGCAGGTGTGGGTTATCCTTGAGCGCACTGCTAAGAAGCGGTCGAATGAAATTAATCATCTCATCGTAAAAACCGCGCGTCCAGGAGTTTTCCAGCGGGACGTCGTATTCGTCTATAAGAATTATGACCCTTTTGCCGTGGTAATTCTCCAAGCACTCGCACAAAAATTTGATTGACGCGGAATAATCGTTGCGGTCGCCGTCGCCGGAGGATAACCTTTCGAATAACCCGCGGTCTTGCTTTTTGGATATTTTTTCCACAACATAATCGTGCCGATTAAACTCTCTGACAAGCTCGTCTTTCAGCATACGGTACGAGTCCTCAAACGTAGCCCGTTTTGCCTCTTTAAAACTCAAAAAGAGCACCGGGTACCTGCCTTGATGCTCCATATACCGCTCCCCCGCCGCCTCTATCTTCAACCCGTTAAACAGCGCCCGCGTATCTTTCTTTGTGCCTCTCTTGGCGTCTATCGGCGCGGTGTCTTCAAAGAAGCATTTGAGCATGGTCTGGTTTAGCGTCTTGCCGAACCGGCGCGGGCGGGTACAGAGGGTGACCGCGGCGTTTTTATCCAAAAGGTCTTTGATAAACAGCGTTTTATCGACATAGTAGGACCCGTCCCCGATTACGCGGTCGAAGAACGACTGACCCAACGGCAACGGCTTTTTGCGTTCGTCTTCACACATATCCGGCTCCTGTATCTAAATAGTGATAAACCACTGGCCATCCCATATGTAGCCACAAGCGTTCCCAAACCGCCGTAGATAACGTCAAAAAGCCATATATCTCAATACAATATGTTTGACCGAGTTAACACATTTTTATTCTATACATTACGTATCCCGCGTATGCGGTTATAAAGCCGCGTAGCGGCGATATGCCGATAGACCACTTCACAGGAACGCCCGGTGATGTTTACGAATATCAGACCGCTACCGCGACTCGCGGCGCGGCAACAATATCGCGCTCTTCCTCAGTGCCTAAATACTTGCGCGTAATATCCGTTTGCTCAAAGCGGAGCTTGCCGTTTTCGAGAAAAATTTTCAACGCGACAGGCAGGGGGACATTGTCCGCCAATCCGAGTTTCCCCCTTTCAGGGTCGCCGTCGCCCATTATGAATACGCGTCCCGCTTCATTATTCCACGCCTTGTAAGAATCAAAGACTTTATTAGCAGATAATGTATTATCCGCACAATACTTTTCTATATCATGCGAATAATCCCGAATTATTACGCTATTTTTGTACATATTACCCTCTCTGCCTATGATTTACCGAAAAAGTTATAATCGCCATCAGCGTCATATATAGAGCCTAAAACCTGTCTAAAATGCCTCAGAATCTTTTTATCCCCGTCTGAGGGAATGACGCCTTTCATATGAGTGTGCCCGCTCCACTTATATCCCTGCGCATTCATCTCTGCGGCTTTTACCGTATCAATGTTTACGTGCTCAAAATCCCCCCTTACGATAAGCCGCTTCGCCCCCAGCGTAAACATCGCGAACTCGTCCCCGGTCTTTGCGGTCAGCGCCGCCAAGTCCATCATCGAAACATCGCTTTTATCGACCTCCGCCTTGCTGTCATATCCCGGCAACTTGTCTAAAAGGGCTTGTTGCCTGTCGTTGAGCGGTTTGCCGTGCCGCGCTATAGCCCAAGGCTCTCCTGCGCCATCGGTACGCCCCGCTTCTATCGGCGAGCTTATGCTGTTTCCGTCCACACCTTTTAATATACCGCTTTCCGCGCCCAAACGCAAATCTTTTTTATCTTTTATCATCTCCCCGCATTACTTCAAAAAAAATGACCGAAGGAAAATAAAAACTTGCCTGATTCCAATTCGTTAAATCATAATTAATCTAACCGTTTGTTATAGACACCATTCCGCGCTTGCCCCGCCATAACGCCATTATATCAACGATTGCCGTCGCCGATTATCAAACTGTTAAAAAACTCTTGATTTTCATAACCCACTCAATATATAATTGAGTATGGAAAGCACTGTTTTTGTGTCAACAACAACTCGTAAAAAACTTTACAAAACCATTACAAACCTGTTAGGAGGAAGTTATGGCGGAAAAGACGGACAAGACGGTTATCGACCCGCGCAAGAAGTTTGAACCGGAGGCCACGGACGACACCGGCCCGACGTTTTGAAAAAAAATTTGCTTTTCATAGTTCACAAATATTATCTTGGTATGTTATTATGATTTTAGCATCAATGTCAATATGCAAAAAAATTACGAAAACTTTACAAAACTATTACAAACATATTTAGGAGGGGGCCATGGCTGAAAAAAAAGAAACCGCGGAGAAGGCGGTTGCCGATTTGGCGGGGAAGTACCTTACGTTCAAACTCGCCGACGAGGAGTACGGGCTTGAAATCCTCAAGGTGCGGGAGATTATCGGAATGATGGCGATTACCGGCCTTCCGCGCACCCCGTCTTTCGTGCGTGGAGTTATCAACCTGCGCGGCAAGGTGATTCCGGTTATCGACCTGCGGCTGAAGTTTGATTTGGAGGCCACGGGCGACACCGACCTGACGTGTATCATCGTCGTGGACGTAACGGCGCGGGACGGACGCATCCAGATAGGCATCCTCGTCGATTCGGTCTCCGAGGTTCTCGACATCCGCGGGGAGGACATCGAGGGTGCGCCGTCATTCGGAACCAACATCGACACCGCGTTTATCCTCGGCATGGCGAAGGCGAAGGGGAGCGTGAAGATTCTGCTCAACATAGAGAAAGTCCTGTCGTCCGCCGAGTTGGAGAGCGTGGCGAATGTGGCGTAAAGGCAGTTACAAGGTACAAGGTACAAGAAAAACCGGAGATTCCATCATTAATATGGGCAAAGATGTTGACGTTGTAGGGGCGAACTGTGTTCGCCCGCCATATTGAATGACGCGACGAAACGTTGGATTTTGTATGACAATTTTCTGGATTGGCTTCGCCGAGATAAACAAGTTGCTTCGCTACGCTCGCAATGACATAAGGGCGGTTGTCATTGCGAGGCGCGAAGCGCCGAAGCAATCCAGAATGTATGATAACAAACGTTGGATTAATAACGATTGATGTATAAACAAACAAAAACTATTGAAAGGATTTACGGTTATGAAGAATTTAAAAGTATCAATGAAGCTGCTTGTGGGTTTTGGTATCGCCGTGGCTCTAATCATCACGGTCGGCATTGTGAGCATCATGAACTTGGAAAAGTTGAACGAGGACTATTCCACTATGATTGACCGCCACGGCGTGTCATTGGCCTACAGCGGGCGAATCCTGGAGGCCCTCCATTCCCTGCGCGCTGAGAATCGGGCTCTCGCAACTATTATCGACAACAAGGAGGCGATTCGTAAGGCGAGAACCGTAGTGGATGAGTTGTTCAAAACTTATGAGGAAAACTTTGAGTTGTTTAGCAAAAGCATCTTCGTGCCAAAAAGCAAGGAGTTGATGGCGGAGGCCAAAGGGCGGTACGATAAGGATTTTAAGCCGGGCACATACAAAATGATAGACGATGCCCTTGCCGGCGCGTCGAAGGAGGAAATAGAGAAGTACAGAACCTCTGTTACGGCACCGGCCGTGGGCGTTATAGCCAAGAATATGAAAGAGTGCATGGATATCAAGGTGCAAGTCCTGCACGATGCCCAATTAGAAGGCAAAGCCCTTTCCAAAAGCATCTTTGCCATTATCGTAACCATTATCATCTTGGGCGTCGTCATCTCCGTGGTTTTGGGCGTTTATATCGCCGGTTTAATCAGCAAGCCGCTGAAGAACGCCGTCGGTATGCTCAACGAGATGAGCCACGGGCATTTGGACGCGCGGCTCAGGCTTGACCGCGCCGACGAAATAGGCGACATGGCCAAAACGATGGATATGTTCGCCGATGATATGCAGAATATCGTTATCGGCACCATGAAGAAGATTTCAGAGGGCGACTTGAGCGCTAAGATAGATACAAAAGACCCCAGGGACGAGATAGGCGCCGCCCTCAAGG
>JAITCM010000071.1 GCA_031283085.1 Chitinispirillales bacterium
CCGCTGTTCATATCGCGGCTGAAGCCGGCTGTTGACTGTTCCGAGACGGTAACCGACCCGCACGGTAACGCTTTTTTTGTATCAACAAAGAACGGCCTGTACTACACCCTGCCGGCAACGCCGGTGTGCCTCTTTGCCAAGCGGAAGAAACTGTCGGAGTGCGGAATAAATGAATTTTTGATAGACGTATCGTTCCACGAGCCGGACTACTGTTTGATGGGTGAGTTGATACGCGGGTATAAAGACGGCGTTAGGGTTGAGGGCGGCACGATTTTCAATTTCAAGGCGGGGTTGAAGTAAATATGTTTGGGCGGCGGTTGGCCGCCCTGGTAACGTTGCCTGCTACCGGTCTATGACTTGCCCGTCCCGGCATTGCTGCCTGTCGGGATTGTATTCGTTTCGGGAGGCAGGTTCTGTAAGTTCGGAAACGCATTTATTGTATAACGTATTTTGGTGGCAGAATTGAGTTTCGGCATTATATTTCTTGTTGTCGCATTTATAATCTTGGACATTGTTGTTTTCACAGAATTGCGTTGCCGGGTTGTATTCCTTACCGCCGCATTTTTTATAAATATCCACAGTATAGCTGCCAATAGGCACGTAACCGAATTCAATATCGCGGTCGTATGCGCGTTCTTTATTGCCATCCCACGCGCAACCGTGCGTTTTGGGGTTGTAGGAATTACCGCCGCATTTATCCGTAACGTTGCCGTCATGACAAAACTGTGTTTCTGGGTCGTAGCCGTTTTCGCCGCATTTGTTGCCAGCCAAAGCGGTCTCAGCGGATGTTGGTGTTGTGGGGCCGGTCGTGCTTGAATTGCCGCCGTACATAACACAGCGCATCGAAATCCACATATCCGCCATATCGTATATCGCCTCTAAACCCAAGACCAAATCGTTGCTGGTGCCTCTGCTCTCGTAGGCCTCTGAGGACATGATTATGCCTGAGGCTTTCCCATCCGAACTCTTCCACCAATACCCTCGAGCTCCAACCTCTTTGAATTTACCGTCGGTGTCGCGTGCGCCGCCGGGCAGAGCCGAAAAGCCGTAAGTATCATAGCCGTTGCCTTCCCCGTCCCAACCGCTTTTCGATTTTAGTTCTTTCGCGGTTATATCGGTATCCCATTGATGAACGTTACCGTCTTCATCCTCATCCGTCACAGTTGTAACATTGGCGGTCGTTTTAACCAAATCCGCCCATTCTTCGCTGGACGGCAAATGCCACCCGGCCGGGCAAGCGGCTTTCGCGGTTTCCCAGTCGTACAGCCTGCCGTACTGCTTGCATTTTGAATCGTCGTTATCGTAGCACCAACTGTTGCCGGTCGCGAAATTCAGGTTCTCCGCCATCCAAACACCCCCCCCGATTTTCACGGTGCGGTATTTCTGCCCGTCCCTGGTGTCGGAGAGCGTGTCGGATGCCCCCTTGCCGTCTTTCCCGCCGCAGCCGGAGACAAAAAGCGCGGAGAAGCAAACCGCTCCGGCTACCGTAGCCGCAAGCAACAGCGTCCTGCCCTGATGGTTAAACAATCTCATACAAAAACTCCTTTGGTTGGTGAAAGTTATAGTTGAAATGAAAAGATTTATAAATTTCGGTACAGGCGGCCGTATGGCGGCTTGTGTTTGGGGGCGTTGAGACCGTTAAAACGGTTAGAACGGTTAAAATATAGTGTGAGGAGATGGCACCTAACTCGTTGTAAATCAACGAGTTGCGACAAAAAACCTGGGGGGGGGGGGGGGTAGCAAATTCCATGCCAACCCAGCCGGCTTTACGCGGATTTTACAGAGATTTTGCAAAGTGGCGACCATTCAAAAAGTTTCCGGTTCTTGTTTGTTTATTATTTATTTCAATCCACACCCCGCGAGGAGCAACATCCTAACCACAAACCCGCATCTTCACCACACATGAAGTTCGGGCGGCACACTGGTCTGCATCCGCCTTTCTTCCTCAATTATTTCCAAAAGATACAATCCTTTCTTCGTCGCAAACTTGCGCGCGTGATAGTCCACAAAAACACCTATCACCGCCCCAAATAACTTCTTGCCCTGTAACCCCGCTTTCACCTCATACTTCCGCAGCGTCTTCAAGCGGTTAATGTGCTTCTCTACGTCCTGTACCGATAAACTCGTCTTTATCTCGGCGGCCATAGATTCCGTGCCGTTATACAAAAGCATATCCACTTCCGTAACAATGTCTTGACCCGGCCTGTCGGGAGCAAACCGAAAGACCTTATTCACCGATACCCGCGTAAAATTATGCTTATACAATCTCATCTCAGGGCGTATCTTGGGAACAACAATAAGTTCGATAAGTTCGCCGAAACTTTTCCCGATACCGCCGTAATTACTGCTCATCAACACTATATCTTGATGCATCTTTTCTATGTTTTGATGCATCTTTTCTATGTTTCGCTCTACCCTTTCCCCCTCAAGCGACAGCCTGTCTATCCTCTCCGTCATCCGCTGAATCGCCCTGTCCGTCTCCGCGTGAGACTCCGCCATACGGGCAGTCATTAACTCAATCGCCCGATCCAGCCGGTCGTCCTCACCATTAGCCGCTGTGGCCCTGGTCTGGACCCGCGTCCCCTTAGTTTTCGTTGCCGCCTTAACCGCCATACCAATCCTCCTAACATTTATTCCCGACTTTCTTCTTAACTTTTTTCACGGATGCTTCGTATTTCTATGGTCTAATACTTCATTTATTCTATTGTTCAATAATCAATATAATATCTTGCCGCCTAAAACGCAAGAAAAAATATTTTTTTGACCCCCCACATATTCCGGCATCATGCCCCATCAAAAATTCAATGTCGGGCGGGGGCGCAATGTGGAATATAATATGTTATTGACATTTGCCGGAAAACATATTATTTTATGTTAGTTACTTTATGGTATAAACCCGTAACTTTTCACCTAAACGCCCGAAAAAGCAAAAAAAATGCAAATAGACCCAGACTCGTCCCCGTCCCCGCAAGCCGCCGAGCTCAACTATGTAATCAAGGGCGCCAACCCATACGTCTTTGATATGCTTTCCCCAAAGGGGAGGCGCATATTTTTCCCGACCGCCGGCATCCTGGCCCAGACCGCCCAGGCCGCCGGCGCCGGCATAAACGCCACCATCGGGACGGCGCTTGACGACGCCGGCGCCGCCATGCAGCTCTCCTCGGTGGCATCCCAGTTATCCGGCGGCGCGGAGGGCATCCTCTCATACGCGCCCAACCTCGGCAAGCCGGAAATCAGGAGCGCGTGGCGCGGCATGCTCCTCGAAAAGAACCCGTCCCTGCGGCCCGACGGGCTGAGTTTGCCCATCGTAACCTCCGGGCTTACCCACGGGCTTTCCGCCGCCGCGTACCTGTTCTTAGACGGGGGCGACGCCGTCATCACCCCAGACCTCTTTTGGGAAAACTACAACCTCCTGTTCGCCTACGCATACGGGGCAACGCTGGACACTTTTCCCATGTTCAACGGCTCAAACGGCTTCAACGCCGGCGCCATGCGCGATAAGTTGTTTAGAGGACCGCCGGGCAAAAGGATTGTCGTTCTCAACTTCCCCAACAACCCGACCGGTTATACCCCCACCGTCGCGGAGGCCAAGGCCATTGTCGGCGTTATCGTTGAGGCGGCGGACAGGGGCAACAACATCGTGGCGCTGATAGACGACGCCTACTTCGGCCTCGTCTTCGAGGAGGGCATCATAAAAGAATCGATATTCTCCATGCTCGCCGGCGCGCACGAGCGCGTCCTGGCCGTCAAAATCGACGGCCCCACTAAGGAGGACTACGCCTGGGGCATACGCGTAGGCTTCGTAACCTTCGGCACGGCCCGCGGCGGCGCGGCTTTTTACAAGGCCATGGAATCGAAACTCGGCGGAAGCATCAGGGGAAGCACATCAAGCGCCTCAAACGTAGGTCAAACCCTGCTGCTCAACGCCTACCGGTCGCCGGATTACGAGAGCGAAAAGGGGGAGAAGTACCGAATTTTGCTACGCAGATATACGAAGATAAAAGATATACTGAATAATCGCAAGGAGTACGCCGAGTACATCCGCCCGTTGCCGTTTAACTCCGGCTACTTCTTATGTTTGCGAGTGTTAAGCGGAAAAGCCGAGGAGGTCAGGCTGATTCTGCTTGAAAAATACGATACCGGGGTGATAGCGTTGGGTGACCTGTTACGCGTGGCTTTCTCGTCCACGCCTTACGAACAGCTGGAAAAGTTGTTTGACAATATTTACATGGCGGCGCGGGAGGTTAGCGGTTAGCGGGCGAAGCGAAGCAACAGTTCCTCCGCGTGCCTGACTGCCGCCTCCGATTCCGCCCCGCCAAGCATTCGGGCGATTTCGAGCGTCCGTTGCTCCCCCTCCAGCCGCTCGACCTCCGTCACAGTCCGGCCGCCGTCCACCCTCTTTGCCACGCGGTAGTGGTTATCCGCAACCGATGCTATTTGGTGCAGGTGCGATATGCAAAGCACCTGGTGCGTTGCAGAAAGGGAATACAGGGCTTTCGCGACCTCTCCGGCAAGAACGCCGCCTATGCCTGTGTCTATTTCGTCGAAGATGAGCACCGGTATTTCGTCGTGCGCGGCGAGTATGGATTTGACGGCCAGCATTAGCCGCGAGGCCTCACCGCCGGAGGCGGTTTTGGCGAGCGGCAGGAACGGTTCGCCGGGATTCGTCCTCACTAAGAAGCGGAGCGCGTCCATGCCGTTTGGCGCCGGTTCGGCCAACGGTGTTAGTTCGGTGGTAAGCGAGCCGCCGGCGAAGCCTAAGAGTTCCATGCGGCGCGTTACCTCTTTGTCAAATATCTGTATGGCTTGCTTTCGAGACGATGTCAGCGCCGCCGCGGCGTCGACGCATTCCTTACGCGCTTTCGCGGCTTTTTTCTCAAGCAGTTCCATGTCGGCGTCGGTATTATTAAGCAGCGACAAGTCTTTTTCCAACCGGTCACGTTTGTCAATCAGTTCGTCCATTGCGCATGAATACTTTTTCTTGAGTCGCTGTATCTTTGCCAGCCGCGAGTTAATTTCCTCAATCCTGCCCTCGCTGCCCTCCCCGCCGCCCGTTGTTTCTAAGTACCTGTTGCAAAACATATCGAGGTCGGCGCATATTGATTGGGCAGACTCTATTTCGCTTATGTACGGGGCGGCGGAGGGGTCGTGTTTGGATAGCGCCTCCAATTTGCGGTTGATATGAGACAGCCTTTTCTGTATTGACTCGCCGCCGCTTGCCGTGCCGGCGTCGTTTGAGCCTAAGAGCGACAGTATGCCGCTTACGCAATCGGAGCGTTCGGCGGCTGTTGACAGAAGCGAGAGTTCCTGTTCGAGCGCCGCTTCCTCGCCGCGTTGCGGATTTAGGGCGGAGAGTTCTTTGTACTGGAATTCGAGTACGTCCTTTTTGTCCGCGAGTTCCCGCGCCGCCCTTTGCGCGTCGCGCAGTTCCTGGGCGGCGGCGGTGTAGGCGCTGTACGATGATACGTACCCCCCTTTGGCGGCGGCCGCTTCCGGCAGGGCGTCCACTATGTCGGCGTGGGTGTCTTCGTTCAGTAATGACTGATGCTCGTGCTGTCCGTGCAGGTCTATCAACAAGTCGCCCAGCGTCTTTAGTGTCGAGAGCGGCAGCGGCACCTGGTTGACGTGTACTCTGTTCTTGCCGGATTTTGAGATATTGCGGCGGATGATAAGGCTGCCGTCTTCGGCGTCTATGCCGGCCTCACGCAAAAATTCGCGCAGTTTGTGGCGGATGTTTTCTATGTCGAGTGACCCGCTGACCTCGGCGTCTTCGCACCCGCCGCGTATCATCTCGGAGGAGGCCCGCTCGCCTAAAAGGAGTCCGATGGCGCCGATAAGTATGGACTTGCCGGCGCCGGTCTCGCCGGTGAAGACGGTGAAGCCGGGGGCGAAGTCTAAGGTGAGATTTTCTATTAGCGCTAAGTTTTTTATGCGAAGTTCGCGAAGCATTTTTTGTTACCGTGTCCTGTTATTGTTTTTTACCCTGTAACTTTAATCTTGTAACTGCCCACTGCCTTTCTTATACCCCCGCCCCCATCCTAATTTCTCGCGCAGTAATGAAAAATAAGAATTTTCAGCCGGTTGAATCAAGTTTTTTCTTACCCCGCTGTATGAGACGATTACCTCGTCGCCGGAGTGGAGGTTGAAGGATTCCAGACCGTCGGCGGTTAGCAGCAGGTCGGGGTTCTTGTCGTTCACCGCGAGTTTGACGGGGGCGTCCGCCGGCAGGATGATAGGGCGTTCCGTCAGGGAATGCGGGCATATCGGGGTGAGCAGGAACGCCTGTACCGACGGTTCGACTATGGGCCCGCCGGCGGAGAGGGAGTAGGCCGTTGAGCCGCTGGGCGTGGCCACGATGATTCCGTCGGCGAAGAAATCGGTGATGAAAGCGTCGCCGCACCAGGCGGAGATTGAGGTCAGCTTTGGCATATTGACACGGTTGACGTATACGTCGTTAAGCGCCTTAAATCGGTGAACTTCCTCGCCGTCGCGCACGACGCTCGCCTCTAATACCATGCGGCTGATTGTCGTGTAGTCCCCGTGTAATATCTTTCCTAAACGTTCTTCCAGGTATTCGGGGCTGATGTCGGTCAAAAATCCAAGCCCGCCGAGATTCACTCCAACGATGGGTTTTTCTGAAAACCCGCTCATCCGAGCCACGGAGAGAAATGTCCCGTCCCCGCCGACCGACACTATCGCGTCGCACTTGTCAAGAAAAGCCGCCTCCGACGCTTCGGCATATTCATTTAACGGGAGTTGGTCAACAAGGACGGGATGATATATAACATTCGCCCCATTGCCCGAAGCCCATGCCCGAATACGCCCCACTACGTCGGCCGCGGCCGGCGTTTTTTTGAACGAGACTATGCCGAAAGTATTTATGTTTTTACGCTGCATTGATGTTGACGTTTATTTAATTATGTAACGGACGTAATATGGAGCCGACCGTATATAAATATATGTTATCGCGCCGGGAGAAGGCAAATATTCCGGCATATTTGATTTCTCCCGGCGGCCGGAATACAGGAGGCCAAAGTCAGGTTAGATATGTTAAAAATGTCTCCCGCGGAAAAACGTAGTTACGAACGGTATATGGATAACCGCAGGAGCGCCGATAGTGTGGTACTAACGGCGAAACATGAGGGACGGCTGGAGGGACGGCAGAAGCAACAGGTTGAGAACGTCAAACGTATGTACCGGAAAGGCCACAGCGTAGCGGTTATCGCGGACGCGCTAGACCTCTCGGAAAGCGAAGTTAAGAAAATTTTGGAGTTGTAGCATTAAACAATGGGCAAATACCCGGTCAATTACGGGCAATTAAAACTTTTCCCGCTCTTGGGGTTCGAGTATGAGGCGGCAATATCCGGCAAACTCAAACGCAACGGTGAATCCGATTACGTCTTTGACGATTTAAAAACAAACTTCTGCCCATACCGCCTGTAATCATGGAAATTCCTGTCGCTGCTGATAATCGGCGTTTTTTCGGTTACGTCTTGCGCGATGATGATTCTGTCGGCGGGGTCTTTGTGGTCGGGAAAGTGGTGAGGCATGTGTGGGTGGGTCAATGGGGCGGCAGTGTCGTCGCTCCATTGCAAACCTTTACGGAAAGTGTCCCCACATACAAATCACTTTCACAATGCCCTCGTATATCTCGCCGGTTTCGGGATTTTTGTCATTTCCGTCGTTTTGCAATATCTGATAAGCGAAACGGTTGGTATAATCTAACCGGCGCGTGTGAATTCCTTTTAATTTTCCTTTGAGTTCTTCGTATCGATGTTCCGGCGGATTAGGGTCGCGTGGATTTTGGCGGACGGTCTTAAGCGCTTTGGCTACTTCCGCGCCGAGTCCGTTCTTAATAGCGATGTCGCGGTCTTTTTTGGCGTCCCGTGTCCAGTCCACCCTATACATGGAAACATTCCGCAGGGACGGTCTCGCATTCAGACAACGGTGTATTCATCCCCTTAATAAGTCTTTCGGCCATACCTGGGATAGCGCATAAATAGTTTGTGTCGTTGTCATAGTCGTCGGGGTCAATGACAGGCGCAATAGTTCCGTGTCCTTTGTCCACGTCTATACGTGCCCGCGGTGCGCCCATAAGCGCGAGGATGTCGTTTATCGGCGTGGTACGGTCGATTACTAAGGTGGTCATAAAAGCCTCCTTTTTGATTAATATAATAGTTTTGTGTGCCAAAAATCAAAAAAAATGCAGTCTCAAGCCTGTTGGATTCTTTCGCCGGCATACTTTAGAGGATGACCTTTTCTAACTTATCGCCCAAAGCTTCTTTGGCGGCGCAGACTTTTTCGGTAATCAGGTTCAGCGTATTTTTATCGCACATGATGCCATCCTTCAATAGTAATATAATACATTCTATCCGTAAATCCAAATATAGCGTACACTAAAATTGACATCAACCGGCACCCCTATCTTTTATTAAACCCAACCCCCCCTCATCCCGCCGGTAATCACGTAATTTCCCATCCCCGCCGTCAACCTGCGTTTTTTCGGTTACGTCTTGCGCGATGATGATTCTGCCGGCGGGGTCTTTGTGGTCGGGAAACATCATTTCCCGCGAAACTCAAAAATCTCGCTTATAATCTTTTCAAAATCCGGCCACCGCGCAAAAATCAAATCATCCGCGATAGACGTTTTTCCAACGCACTTGACCCCGGCCGCGCAAAAGGCGGCGGCTATGTGCGCCGGCAGCGGTTCCAATATGTCGAAGCCGTCAAATTCCCTCGCGCCCTCTATCACTATGCCGTCCGGCATCTCACCGTGGCGTATTCCGAGCGGGCGCAGGCACTGCTCCAGCTGCTCCAGTCCGTCAGGGTCGAAAAGGCGCATCGGTTCCAACTCCCGGAACACCGACTTGCCCTCCGCGAAGGCCGCCGCGATTGTCATGCATGGCAGTTGCCCCAAGAATTGATACAGCGGGACGCAGCGCGCCTTTCTTCCCGCGCGCTCCGACTTTTGTACCGTTACGGCGCCTGTCGGTCCAAAAGCCGTCTTGGTTTGTTCCTCCGTGTTGATTTTCGCGCCCATCTTTTTCAAGAACGAGGCGGCCTGCGTCGCCCACGGGTCGAGCGCCGCGTTCGACAACTCAAAGTCGCCCTTGGGGATAAGGGCTTTGGCGGTGATGAGGGCAGCCGCGAGCGTCTCGTCGCCGGGGATTGTGATGTTTACGGCGTTCGCGGGAGCGGCGGCGGCCGTTGAAAAATCAGCCTCTACGATAAAGCTCTGCTGATTTTGCGCGTCTATGCTTCCTTTTTGCTTTCCGCGCATAAATCTCAAACGCCTCGCCATCTCGCCGTCCTCGCCCGCTGGCGCGTTTTGCCTTGCGGATACGTTGAGACCGAGCGCGTGGGCCAGGCGGCGCAGCGGAGTTGACAAATGGTAATCCGTGATGGAAAAAGTCAGCTTTTCCCGTCTACCTAAGAGAAATGCCAACAGCGCCGCGCAGTCGTCTTCATTCGGGCAGGAACTCTCGGCGATGCCGCCGTCAAAAGAAACCGCTTGCAGACCCATAGTTTCGTCAATGTTGATTGATTCTACGGTGATGCCGATTCTGCGCGCTATGGCCGCAAAGTCGGCAAGCTGCCGTTGCGGTGTGGAACGCGACACTACCGTTTTGCCCATTCCCAACCCCATGAAGAGGTAGACGGTGCGGTAGGGGAGCAGCGAGTCGGGGAGGGTTAGCAGCAGCGCTTCCTCTCCGCTATTGGCATTGTCGGTGTTATTGTCAACGGTATTGACGGCGGTATTGATTGATTTTGGGGATATTGACATGGTCGAATCGGCAATATTGATATCGGCGTGGCTTTGGAGCGAACGTAGAATATCGTCAATGACGGCGCTGTTGTTTATGCCGTTGACGTTGATACGCAGCTTTGCGGCGCACGCGGCAAGGGCGGCCATGTAGAGTAAGTCGGGAGAGGGGGGGAGGCATACTTTTCCCTGCATGCTTTTTGCGTGGTGTAGGGTTATCATTTTATTTCGTTCCTTGTCCGTGTTTTAATGTTCTTAATCCTATAATCCAATAATATTCTGGATTGCTTCGTCGCTTCGCTCCTCGCAACTTGTTTATCTCGCCGTAAGGCAATGACTGTCATTGCGAGCGTAGCGAAGCAATCTCTATGGTTCAGACAACATCGACATTGATTCTTTAATTGCCCTCGCCTCCTCAAACCGCTCCTTTAAAGCGTCGTTTGACAGGAGCGTTTTCATCTCGTTTAGGATATTTATATATGAATCTATTAATGGAATAATCGCTTCCTTGTTGGTTGAAAAGATGTCATGCCAAATATCGTACTTCGCCGAGGCGATTCTCGTTACGTCTCTAAAGCCGCCGGCCGCTAATGTCAGCGTGCCGGGTATTGATTTTTCACGCTCCCGCGCGCATAGAACCAGCGCGCTTGCTAAAATGTGCGGCAGGTGGCTCACCGCGGCGACAATCGAGTCGTGCGTCGCGGGGGCGAATACCACGGTGCGGCAGCGCAGGTATTTGCGCAAAAATGTTGATAATGAATCGACGGTATTCGCGTCATCTCCGCGCGTGTCGTTCCCGTCCGCCGGAGTTAAAACATAAACGGCGTTTAAGAACAGGCCGGAATCGCTCGCGTCCGGGCCGCTCCTTTCGGAACCGGCCATCGGATGTCCGCCGATGAATCTTACGCGCGGCGGCAGGTATGTTTGAGCGGCTTCGACAATCGCCCTTTTCGTACTGCCGATGTCGGTGACGACAAGGCCGTCCGGCAGCTCCATTTTCCCCAAAACCTTTATCGTGTCGATAATCGTCATAATAGGGGAACATAGAATGAGTAAATCAGTCCGCGTAATGACAGTTGACAAATCGGAATACGGATGCCCTTCGTCAATCAAGTTGCGGCTAAGGGCGGTATTGATGCCCTTTTCCGACGACAGCCCAATCACCCGCCCGCCGAAGCCGCCTTTCTTCAACGCCGCCCCAATTGACCCGCCAATCAGCCCCACGCTATATATCGTTATATTTCTAAATTCTCGCATTTGACGTTGACTTTCCGCGCCGCAAAGCGGCGCATGTTTATCCGACGGGGCGTTGGCTCGGCGGCTTAGCCGCCGGTGGGGCAGCGCCCCGCATGGGGGGTAGCTACATAAAAACGGACGGCTTTATCGTCCGTTTTTATGTAGCGAGGGGGGCTTGCCCCCCCTTAAAATAGACGTTGACTTTAACGTCTTTGACTTTAATGCCTTTGACTTTAATCATTCCCCACCCGGTTAAACAAATAAACAATCTCCCCATGCTTGGTAAGCGGAATTATAAAGTCTTTATAATAAACGATAATCGGCTCGTACCTCACCGTGTTCCTTATTGATTTATTTACGTTAGCCTGCAAACTCCTGACTTTGGTTTTTACGCGCTCCAAAATTTTTTTCTCAACGTCTTTACGGGTCAACTTTTCCATCAACCCGTCGCGGTCCCGCGCCTCCACCAATTTTTTGTAGCCCTCCGCGTCTTGCCTGAACTTGCTCTCCGCCACATAGATTGCCCCGTAATGCAACCGCCGCGCTATCGCCTGTACCGCGTAGACGTCGTGCTCCACGCTTGAACCGTACTGGCCGTCGTCGCCGGCGGGGCAGATTTTCGGGAGAATCAGCATATAGCTGTTGAGCAGCGGTTCCGTCAGGTTCACGGCATCGTAGTCTTTAAGACGAACGCCCGTGTCGGGGAGGTTGACCGTCCGCGACGGTTTCGGCAGGTTCTTGTTGAACGGCCTCTCCTCCGGTACGCAGAAACGCCCGAACTTCGAGTCCATCTCCTCTTGGCTGCGCAGGCGCAATTCAAAGAGGGAACGCGGCTCCGCTCCCGGAAAACCGCTCGCGCCGGACAGGTAGGCCGCGTCGTTCACGCGCCACTGGGCGCGGTCGAGCAGGCGGTGGAGGATTGTCTCCTCCAGGCTCTCCAAACGCGCCGCTATGCCGTCCAAATTGAGCTCAGCCACGGCGGGTCGCCGCCTTTAGCTCTTTGACCCTCTTCTTCAGCGCCCTCGCCGGGCTTACGCCTTTGTCGGCCGCGTCCTCAATCATGCTGACTAACGCGCTGCCCACTATCACGCCCTGGGCGCCCGCTTTCGTGACCTCGCGTGCGTGCTCCGGTGTTGATATCCCGAAGCCCACGGCCGCCGGTTTGTCCGTAACGCTCCGCAGGCGTTTGAGCGTCGCCTTTACGGAATCGCTGAGCGCCGTGTCCGCCCCCGTGACCCCCGGACGGCTCACCACGTATACGAAAGAGTCAACGTGCCCGGCGATGTAGCGCATTCTCCCGTCGGGGGTGAACTCGCTCACTATATAGACGCGGCCGAGCCCGTGTTTGCGCATATTAACCCCAATATCGCCGGATTCCTCCGGGGGCATATCGGCTACCAGGACGCTGTCGATTCCCGCCCGAGCCGCCCTCTTGCAAAATGCCTCCGCGCCGAGATGGTTTATCGTATTCGCGTACGTCAATAAACCGATGGGGATGTCGGTAAACGAGCGTATCTCCTTGACGAGCGAGAAAAAAAGCGCGTGGTTTAGTCCGGCCTTGATTGCCCGGCGCGCCGCCCGCTGGTTCACCGGCCCGTCGGCCACCGGGTCTGAGAAGGGGTACCCGATTTCGAGCACGTCCGCCCCGCCGTCGACATAGGCCTTGATTACCTCCAAAAACGCCTCCGGCCCAGGGTCGCCGGCCACGGCAAACGGTATGAGCGCCGACTCGCGCCGCGCTTTGGCCCCCTTAAACGCCTCTTCGTATCTGTTCATTTGCGCCTCGTTATGTATTGATTACACCCGCTCATTTCGGCTACGCTCAATGAGCTTTTTAGTTGCTACCGGTCATTGAGCGTAGCCGAAATGGCCCTCGCCTCCAAAAACTTCGCGACCGAATCCATATCCTTGTCTCCCCGCCCCGACAGGTTCACCACAACGACGGAACCGGCGGCCATCTTAGGCACGTTCTTCACCGCGTAGGCGACCGCGTGCGACGACTCAAGCGCCGGAATAATCCCCTCTGCCTCGCATAACAGCCTAAACGCCCCCACAGCCTCCTCGTCCGTTGCGTAGGTGTAGTTGGCTCGCCCGCTCTCAAAGAGGTAAGCGTGTTCCGGCCCCACCCCGCTGTAGTCCAGCCCCGCCGAGACCGAGTGCGTGTCCGCAATCTGGCCGTCCCTGTCCTGCAAAACGTATGAATACGCCCCGTGCAGTATCCCCAAACGCGAATGTGGCGATGGCGTCAGCCTCACCGCGTGTTGCGTCCCCCTAAGCCCGCGGCCCCCCGCCTCCACGCCCGTGAGCCTCACCCCCTTATCCTTAATAAAGGCGCTGAAAATCCCGATGGCGTTTGACCCGCCGCCCACGCAGGCGACGACCTCGTCGGGCAGCCGCCCCGCCGCCGCCCTTATCTGCCCGCGGCACTCCCGCCCGATGACCGACTGGAAATCCCGAACGATGGTGGGGAACGGGTGCGGCCCAAGCGCCGACCCGAAAGCGTAGTGCGTATTCCTGACCGTCCGCGTCCAGTCGCGCATAGCCTCGTTGACCGCGTCCTTCAGCGTACGCCCGCCGCTGTCCACGGGCACGACGCGGGCGCCGAGCAGGTTCATCCGGTAGACGTTAGGCAACTGCCGTTGCATATCCACAGTCCCCATGAAGATGTCGCACTCCATCCCCAAGAGCGCCGCGGCGGTGGCCGTGGCCACGCCGTGCTGCCCCGCCCCGGTCTCCGCTATAAGCCGCTCCTTGCCCATAAACCGCGCCAGCAGCGCCTGCCCCAGCGCGTTGGTAATCTTGTGCGCCCCCGTGTGGTTCAGGTCTTCCCGTTTGAGAAAAATCCGTGCCCGCCCGCCGAGCCGCTCCCCGAGGTTCACCGCCTCATAGAGCGGCGTGGCCCGCCCGCAGTAGGTGGAGAGCAGCCGCCCGTACTCGGCCTGCCACCGCTCGTCGCCGCGGAACCGCCCGTAAGCCTCCCACGCCTCGGCGAGGGCGGGCATCAGGGTTTCGGGGGCAAACATACCGCCGAAGCGCCCGAAGTAACCCGGCTCGTCCCGTTTTGCCCCAGCGCCTTTCGCGTTTTTGGCTTTTGCGCTTCCTGTGCTTTTTATTTTCATACCCCCAATTATCCTTTGCGCGGCGTTCGATGTTCGTTATTCGGAAAACGGCGGGAAGCAACCCCGCCATCACCCCTGTTTAATAGCGATTAAGACATAGTAACCATTTTCATTGCTTCCTCCGGCGAGTGCCCCTTTTTGATAAGCGAGTACATTTTTCGAGCGCCTTCCTGCCGGCCTTCCTGTACGCCCTCCTGCCGGCCTTCCTGCCGGCCTTCCTGCCGGCCTTCCTGTACGCCCTCCTGCCGGCCCTCCTGCCGGCCCTCCTGCATAAAATAGTCGGCAAAGCCCGTCCTTTTAATAAGATTCATCCATGCTTCTTTTCTTCTCTTGTCCATGTTTTTCATCCTTTCCATTACATTGTTTAGATGTTCAGGCGGGAGCGCCTTAAACCAATGACTCAAGTGCTCCTCGTCTTCCAACCCCTCCGTAAGGATAAATTCCATCACCTTTTCTTTTGTCACTTCGTTCGCCGCCATCTTCTCATCCAACGCGGCTAATAATAGTTCGCCTGCCTCCACCACTATTTGGATAGCCAAGCCCTTTTCGGCGGCAACCCCCTTTTGCGTAATATAATAGATACCGTCGCTTTTCCGCAAAATTTCATAGTCGTACTCCGCCTCAAGCGCCTCGAAGAGCGCGACCGGCTCTTTGGCACAGACAAGCGTCGCGGTTACGTCGGTAATCTTCACGTTGTTTTGCGAAGCGTAGATTCGTGCATATCCGATTAGCTTATCGAACACCGCAACGGTGGGCAGGCCATCGACCGGGCTTTTGTACTCAATAATGTTATGCCCGCGGAAGAATTTCGCCCAGAGCGGTTCCAGTACGGCATAGCTGTTCTTTTTGACGATTACGACGTCAATCTTCAACGGGCCGCGGGACAGTTGGCATTCGTCGGTAAGCGTGACATCGCCGCTCTCCTGATATTTGCGCAGACGGTGGCAAAACACGTCGAACGCGGCGTTATGAAACGGCCGGCGGCCGGCGGTTTTGCGGCCGGCCTTCTTCGCGCCGGCTCGCGGCTTTTTGGATTTACGTGCGCCCATTATGCAAGTAAAATAATTGATTCGCCGCCCAAAGTCAAATATTCGGCCAGTACCCCAAATTCCCCGCCCCGCCGCCTTGCCGCGGTTTTCGCCGCCGATTTTTTTATAAAAAAATTTGACTTTGCGGGTTCCATATCGTATATTGTATAAGCGCGATTATACGTTACCTGATATGGAAAGGATTGTTTACCGTGTTTTCGTTTTCCTTAGCACCGGCGGCGACGGGGGCTGCCTCGCTTTTGCCCGCGTGGGCGCGTGTCCGCCGCGGCCACGCGCCGGGGTATCGCGGCGTGTTGACAAACAATGGGTATGATTATGCGCCGAATACCGGCGCCCGCCGAGTATCCGTAAAGCAGCTTGGCACAGTGGGAAATGTTAAAAACGAACTTGACAGAATGAGAAATACCCCCCCCCCCCCCCCCCCCCCGCCCCCCCCCCCCCCACCCCTCGCTCTCCCCCTCATACATATCTAACAGAACATACAACAAGAAATATAA
>JAITCM010000121.1 GCA_031283085.1 Chitinispirillales bacterium
GGACTGGAACCCAGCGTCGGCTTGTTATCGCCGTCAAGCGTGTTTGCCACCATGCCCCGCCTGAGCCCGCTGGTATGCGGCTGCTCGAATTCCGGGTTGGACCTGTCGGAGTGGAAGTCGTAGAAGGTCACATTGACCCACTGGGTATCCGGCCTCGCCTGGGCAAACGCCCCGGACGCCAGCCCCAAAACCCCTAAAACAAGCGCCGCGGCAACCGCCGGCGTCTTTACGCGTTTCGTTTTCATAAATAACCTCCCCGTACCCGTTATATTACAATATTATAATATCGCCGCCGCGTCATTGCGATAACATTGCCGTAAACCAGGACGCGCCCCGTCTGCGGCCGTTTGGCGGTACATTACCGCATTATATTTTAATATAATCATTTTTGGCGCGGGGTGGTGGAAAAAAATATTTTTTTTAGGGGGTGGGGCTCCGAATCTTTTTCACCGGAATGAAAACCGGCTCTACTGCGGAAGCGCCGTCCCGTCTCTTTGACACCTTTTTCCCGCTATTTCGACCTTTGCGAGTTGCCGGTTGTATGTTTCTATGCAAAACAGTTCGTTAGCTATGGATAACGCGAACAAAAGGCCTTTTTCACGGGCGTAGTGAAGTTCCAACGCCCAAGTATGCCGGTAAGCGGGTTCATCGCAAATCACATTCGGTAACACAAAGTCGCCATCATGCCTCTCCAAAAATTCAACTATGTCCTTGTATCCCTGATATTCGGCCCCACAAAAGGGTTCGCCGCTTTCTTTCTTCCGCTCCAGTTTTTTCAATCCGCCCCTTATCATGGTGGCCATGAGCGACAGACCTACATATAGGGATAGTTTTCCATTTACGGCCTTATGATTGTTTTCTATTTCCGGTGGAAACTCAATAATTTCCAAAAATGCAATCATAAACGCGGCCGCGACTTTGTGCCTGTCAAGTAACCCCTCAACATCGTTCATGTAATCGGATTTTATTTCGTTGTTTACGGCAATGTATCGGTCTATGAGCTTACCTCGAAACCTCTCGAGCTCCCGACAAATGAACCACGCCGTTTCTTTTGCCCCATCAACGTTCCAATGCGTGTGTTTCCCCACTATGTCCGCCGCCAGGTCGTCAATAACCCTGTCATAAGTTTCTCTTGTTGCCATATACCACCGGACAAGCGTTAGAATGAAGGTTCAAAAATAATGCCCGCGTTGGACGTAACAATATGCCCACCGTTTAACTCAATGGCTTCTTCAAGTGAAATATCACCATTGCTGAATTTCATAGGGTCGCGTACACCCGCCGTTTTGGGAACTACCGGAGTATCCTCCGTAAGATTTGTCGCGAATTTGCGTTTTTCGCCCATTTTCCGTCTCCTTCCTATTTTTTCGGGGTTCTAACAATCCTGCCGCTGTGTTTATTGAAAATAAATAACCGCGTTCTTTTACGCAACTTTATTTTTATTTTTTACCGATTGCTAACCACCGCGTTCTATTAGCTCCGCCGTCAGCTGCCCGCACGCCCCGAAGATGTCCCGCCCCCTGCTCCTCCTGACCGTGGCCGCCAGCCCCAGCCCGTACAGCGCGTCCGCGAATCTCCAAACCGCGCCGTCGTCCGGCGCCGCCATCCTGGGGTCGACCGGGTTCACCGGTATCAGGTTCACCTTGCACGGAAAGCCGCCCAAAAGCCCGAAAAGCGCGCCCGCGGCCTCCGCCGTGTCCGTCTTGCCCTCTATGAGCACGTACTCGAATGTGACCCGCCTGCCCGTCCGGCCATAATAGCGCTTGGCGGCGTCGACGAGGCCGGCTATGGGGTACTTTTTGTTTATCGGCATAAGCCCGTCGCGCATATCGTCATTCCAGGCGTTGAGCGATATGGCTAAGCCTATCGTCAGACCCTCGCCCATAAGCCTCTCGATGCCGGGCACGACGCCAGCCGTGGATACGGTTATCCGGCGGGCGCCCACGTTGAAGGCGTCCTCGTGCATAATCACGGAGAGAGCGGCCATAAAGTTATCGTAATTGCCGAGCGCCTCCCCCATCCCCATGAAGACGATGTTGGTAACGACCCTGTCGCCGCGGGCGGCCTGGTAGTCGTTCATCCCGACAAGCTGCCCCAGTATCTCGGAGGGCGTCAGGTTGCGGATGAAGCCCATCTTCGCCGTCTCGCAGAAAGCGCAGCCGAGGCCGCAGCCGAGTTGCGAGGAGAGGCAGGCGGTGCGGCGCTCGCCGTCTATCAGCAAAACGCTTTCAACGGCGTAGCCTGAGCCGTCAAGCGCGAAAGCGAACTTCACGGCGTCTCCGGCGGAGGACTCAAGGGCGCGGACGGGCGGGAGCTTTGCTATGGAGGCGCGGTCGGAGAGGGCGGCGCGGAGGGTTTTGGGCATATTGGTCATTTCGGAGAAGTCCGGGAGGCGCTTTTGGTACATCCACTTGAAGATTTGCCCGGCGCGGAAGCGCTGTTCGCCCAGCGAGAGGGCGAAGTCTTCAAGCCGGGGAAGAGTCAGGTCTTTCAGGTTTGGGAGTCGTGTCATAAAAATAAAACTCAAAATCTCTTTATGTTGTCTTTTTAATCCTGTAATTCTAACCGAATAACGCGCCGCCCGGCGACCTTTATCTTTCCCGCCGCCACCGCTTCCACGGCTTGCCAATAGCATTCGTGTTCGGCTTGCAGCACGCGGGCGGCGAGCGTTTGTTCATCGTCACTGTCCAATACCGGAACCGCCTTTTGCAGGATTACCGGGCCGTGGTCGTACTCGTCGTCCACAAAGTGCACCGTTACGCCGGAGACCTTGGCGCCGTACTCTATCACGGCCCTGTGGACATTTGCCCCGTACATGCCTTTGCCGCCAAACGCCGGCAACAGGCCGGGGTGGATGTTCAGTACGCGGTTGCGGTACAGGCTAACTACGGCGGGCGGGAGCTTTTTCATGTACCCGGCCAGCGCTATCAGCTCAACCCCGGCGCCGCTTAGGGCCGACAACAGCGACTCGGCGTAGGCCTCCTCGGTCGGGAAGCGCGATGGGGCTATGTGCAACGCGGGTATCCCGCGCGCCCGCGCCCTGTCGAACGCGCCGGCTTTGCTGTTGTTGCCCACCATCAAAACGAAGTCGGCGTGCCCAATGTCCCCGGAGGATTTACGGTCTAACAGAACCTGAAAGTTGCTCCCGTTGCCGGAGGCGAAAACGGCGCAGCGCATTCAACTACCTCCTGTTATAGACAAAATCCAAACCGCTGTTCTCATAATAAAAAAACTTTCTGTCGCTGCTGATAAGCGGGATTTTTTCGGTTATGGCCTGTGATACGATAACCCTGTCGCTTGGGTCTTTGTGCTCCGAAAAAGTCTTCAAATTCGCAAGCGTCCTAAGGTGCTCTTCTTTCACGTACTTAATCTCAATGTCGGTTTCGTTGATAATAAAGTCTACTATATCCTCGGGCTTTTTCCACATACCAATCTCTATTTTGCCGGATTGATGCAAATTTATAAGTTCCTTAACGCATTCCGACGATGTATATATTCGATTTCCGTAATCTTCCAATATATCCAATATCCATCTTTCGAGTCTCTCTTTTTCATTAAAGAGAAAGCATATAATATTAGTGTCAACCAAATATCTTTTCATTTCATCACTGCCCTCATATCGTGAATTATGAGACCAATCCCGTTCGGATGAGCCCGCATCCACTCGCCCAATTTCGACAGTCTTTTCGGCTTTTCCTGCGTTTTGGACTTTCCTGACCGTATATTGGCCGTCTTTTTAACCGCTTTTTTCTTAACCGCCTTCTTCACCGGGACTTTCTTGGCAAGCATACGCCGCTCCTTTCCGTTTTTTTACGTTTGGCATCCAAAATTCGGATTTCTCACCTGTAAAATACATTACCGTTCGGACAAAAGTCAACATTAACCCCTGTCTATCTCCCGAACATCCCCCCTGAAATCCAGCTTGTATTTTATTCCGGCCCAGGTTATCGTCCTCGTCGTCCACGTTTTAAAATAGGATACCGTCTGCGCCAGCCTGAGCGCCGGCTGGAAGAGCAGGAAGCGCCCGAAGAACGGCATTTTCCCGAGCGCCGGATAGAGGAACGCCACGGCGGTGTGGCCAAGTATGAATATCAACGACGCGCCGCCGCCCTGTTCAAGGAAGGTCGCGCGCTCCGTCATAATATACGGCGCCAGCGCCGCGTAGGGCAAAAGCAGTATGAGCCATCCGGCAAGCAGCGCCATCGGCAGCGCCGGAAAGACCCACAGTACCCGCTGATACGATTTCAAGTACATGATTTGGCGCTCAAACCACGAGACGGTCGCGCCTACCGTGGGCAACAGGTCGTCGGTCGCCGTGACGCAATCGGCGACCACCACGGCCTTGCGCCTGTTCTTCAGCACGAGCGTTGAGAGGCTCATGTCGTCCACGGCGGCGCGGCTCCACGCCTTCTCCACGCCGAGTTCGTCGTAGTCCCGCCGCCTGATGGCCATGGTGCCGCCCCAAAGACCCACCCCGCCCACGTAGCTCGCGGCGCAAAAGCAGGTGTAGATGAATATGTTGACGTAGGCGTGGCAAAGCTCCCCCACTGTGCCCTTTGCCGGAAGGAGCCAGCGGAAACCGGTCGTCACGGAGACCTTATCGCTCTGCAGCGGCAACACAATCTCCCTAAGCCAGCGAACCCCCGGCTTGATGTCGGAGTCGGCGAAGACAAAGACCTCCGAGTCGGGGCGCGCCTCGCGCAGAGCCGCCAGCATATTGTGGTTCTTCTGAGCGCACCGCGTAGAGAGGCCGGCAACGGTAAACCCGGCGCGGCCATCCTCCGAAAGTATCTTTTTAATCTCCGGCACGGCGGCGTCGTCCTCGCTTTCGGTCACATATATAACTTCATATTCGGGGTAGTCAAACCGCAGGAATCCGCGGAGGTTGTCGCCGAAGTTTTTGGGAACGCCCTTACAGGGCACCACAACGCTGCACCGGGGAGCGTAGGACGGGTCGTAGGAGGCGCGGCGCCTCCTGTAAATTAACCGCCGGTAAGCTATGGCGAAGAGCGTGGCGGCAAAGTCGCCTAAAACCATAAGCATGCCGAGGGCGAAGACTGTTTTTGTTACCGGGCTTGCGCCTAAGACGGCGGTTGCGGTTGCGGTTATTGTCAAAATAATGGCCTCCGAAAAATCAAATTCAAATAATTAAAATCAAAATATTTTAAGGGGGGAAGTCTCCCCCACGCTCCATAAAAACGGACGATAAAACCGCCCGTTTTTATTCCGCTACCCCCTCTACGGGGCTCCGCCCCGTAACGCCCCGATACATAATCCCCCCACCCTCAACCCCCGCCCCCCATAATTAGGGGCGGGGGCTTTTTATAAACATACGCCGCTTCGCGGCGTAAAATCAAAATCTCCCCACCTTCAAAATCAATCGGCGCGCAACGGGAACATCAAAATCTAACAAAACACCAAACCAATCGGCGCGTAGCGGGGGCATCAAAATTTAACAAAACGCCAACATTAATATATACGCTATGTACGTTATGGCAAGTACGCCGCCTATCCACCTGGTTATGGTTTTCTTAGTTAATAACGGCACGAAAAGAACGAAGTTTATCAGTGACATGGTCAGCAGGTCTCTATACGCCACGCCGCCTGTCCCTATCTGGCCCATAGTTCCTACTACGCCTAAGATGCAGAGAATATTGAACAGGTTGGAACCTACCACGTTGCCTACCGCTATGTCGTTGTGCTTTCTCACGGCGGCCACCACCGACGTGGCAAGCTCCGGCAGGCTTGTGCCGAAAGCCACTATCGTCAGGCCGATTACGGCGTCGCTCACGTGGAAGCTCTTGGCTATCTTCACCGCGCCGACTATCAAGAGTTTAGCGCCACCCACCAGCATTCCCAGGCCCAGCAGGATTAGCAATACATTCTTGGCGATGGGCGGTTTTCCGCCGGCTTTCGCATCCTTGTCCGCCCCCCCGCCCTCATCTTTCGCGCCGGCGATATTGACCGCCATGTAGCCGGCGAAGAGCGCCAACAGCACGCCCCCCTCCCACACGCTAACCACGCCGTCATTCAGAAAGTACCACGTCAGAAAGGAAGCGCCTATCAACACCGGTATATCAAAGCGGAAAAACTGCCGGGACACGATTACAGGGCATATCAGCGCCGAGAGTCCCAAAACCAACGCTGTGTTGCAGATGTTCGACCCGACCACATTGCCCACGGCAATACCCCCGGCGCCGACGAGCGCCGCCTGCACGCTCACCACAAACTCCGGGGCGCTGGTGCCCATCGCCACGACGGTCACGCCTACGAGCAACGGTTTGACCCCGAAGCGGACGGCTAAACGGGCGCTGGCGCCCACAAGCCACTCCGCGCCGAAATACAGTACCACGAAGCCGGAGAGCAGGCAGGCGTATGGAATAACGGGGGCAAATGACACTTAAAGTTCGGCTCCTCTATTATTTTTTATCAGGCGCTTCCCGTCTTAATTCCCGAAGCCCTTTTTTTAATCCCGCGTCAAAAGAACGACGCAACGCCCGCCGTTATCGACCACGGCCTTCCGCCCTCATACTCCTGGTACTTCATAAATCCAAAATGTAACCGCAAATCTACGGAAACACGCTCCAAATCAAGGCCGGCGCCGAAAACGGGGCCGAACGCGAGGATGTTCCGGTTCGGCTTGGATATTTTCAATTTTATCAAATCACCGCCCACGTACTCCGTCCTCCTCGCGTAGACGTTGAAACCAATTTGCGGGCCTACCTCCGCGTAAATCGGGCAGCCGAACACCTCCTCGGCGTTTATACGGAACAATATTGGTATTTCTAATGAATGTAACTCCACAGACGCCTCGTTCAACGGCCAAGATATAGCATTATCATTCGTCTCACCATACTCATTCTTGTCATACACGATATTTCCGCTCGCTACGTAAAACGAATACTGTAACCCGCAAGATAAACTGAGCAAATCGTTTATCCTGCCCAGCAACGTCACGCCGACCCCGCCACTGAGCGAAAATCCAAGCTCAAGCTCGTCGGATATGTAGCGCATATAAATGGGGTCGCCGCCGGATTCCGGGTCCGGGTCAGACACTGTAAACGCGCCCGGGTCTCCTCGCCTGGCATATACCTTCACACTGTCGAATCTGACCGGCTCATGCCCCCCAAGCCCGCCGATGCCTATTGAAGCGCGCAGGCCTACACGCAAACCGCCCGCGGACGATTTATCCCCGCGGCGGCTCCTCTCGCTCTTCGGCTCCCCTTGCCCCGTAATCCACTCCCCCGCCGTCGGCTCGTATGCCGGCGCGGACGGCTCCGCGGCAACGGGCTCCGGCAAAACAACCGGCTCAACCGGTTGGGGCGGCGCCTTGACAGGCTTCGCGGGCTCCGCGGCCCTTGCCGCCCCCTCCGCCTTTGCCGGTTCAACCGGCTTGGGCGCCGGGTCAACTTTGGCCGGTTCCGCCGGTTTAGGCGCCGCCGCCTCGGCCTTGACCGGTTCTACCGGTTTAGGCGGCGCGTCAACCTTTGCCGGTTCCGCCGGCTTGGGCGCCGCCGCCTCGGCCTTGACCGGTTCTGACGGCTTGGGCGCCTCGGCGGGCTTAGCCGGTACGGCCGGTTTGGGCGGCGCGTCGTCATCGTCGTCGTCCGCCGCGCGCTTCGCCGCCTTTGCCGGTTCGGCGGCCCTGTTGGGCTCGACCGGCTTTGCGGGCGCCGCGGCCTCTGCCTTCACGGGTTCGGCGGGTTTGGGGTGCGCCTCATCGGAGGGCTTTGCGGGCGCCTCCGACTTACCCGGTTCGGGCTGTTTTTTCGGCTCTTCGGGGACGGCGGGCGGCGGCGCGGGCTCACGCGTTCTGGCGGGCACCGGCTGCGGCCGCGTTTGCGCGGGCACCTCCGCGGCGGGGGTGGGGGCGCCGGCGCCGGACTTCCTCTCCCTGTCCGCCTTCTCCCGCTCTTTCCGCTCCTTTTTCAGCCTCTCGCTCTCCCTCTTCTCCGCCTCTTTCTTCCCTTTCTCTATCCTCTTCCGCTCTTTTTTATCCAGCTCTTTCCTCTCTCTTTCCCTCTTCTCCTGTTCTTTCTTATCCGAAGCGGCGGGCGGCGGCACAGGCTCACCGGCGGCAGGCCGCGGCCTGGCCGCTTCTTCGGCGGCCTTCTTTATCGCCTCCGTGTCCGGCTCCGCGGGCTCCATGAGCCTCTCCCACGGCGGCGTCTCGGCAAACAAAAGAACGGGACATAAAATCGAAACGGCGAAAATCGCGCGGAATACGCTCAATTTCAACCGTAATCGCGGACGCGGTTTGAACGGGCTTTTCATGTTATCACTGTGCCTCTTTCGCGGTATTTTTAAGATTTTAATAACGGTAACGCCAATGAACCCCGCACCAAAATCAATATACATTTCGACGCCCGCCGCGTCAAACTATTTTAATCCCCACGCGGTTCCCGCCCTTAGTTTTCAATGAACCTGACGGCTTTCTCCGCCGCGTCCCGCATCTCCTTGCTCTCGTCATCACGCGCTATTTGCCGCAGTTTAGCCAGCGCGGACTTCGCCGGCTCCCCTATCTGGGCAAGGACGTTGATTACGGCGAGCCGCATTTTGGCGTCCCTGGAGTCTATGTTGCGCATCAGCGACCCCATGGCGTCGCGCCCCATATCGGCGACCGCCGAGAAAGCCAGCCTTCGCGTCTTTTCGTCGGGGTCAACGAGCAACCTGACTAAGTGGGGCAGGCAGGTGTTGGGGAACGGGTCAAGCGAGCCCATCGACGAGGTCACGGCGCGGCGCACCTGTACCGACGTGTCGGCCATCCCGTCTATCAACGCGCCCACAACGCCCTCCTCGCGGGCGTCTACCCGGCCTATCGCGTAATAAGCGTACACCCGCACGTCGAGGTCCTGGTCGCGGCAAGCCTGCAGGATGACGGGAACGAGCCTCGCGTCGCGCGGCTGCCCGCGCAGCTCCTTGGCGGCCTCGCGGCGCACGGCCACGTCGCCGCTGTTCATGCGCTGCGCGAACACCTGCGGCCCGGGACCGCACCCAAACGTAAACAGCGCTGTTACGATTACGGCAACCGCGGCAGCCGCGCCCGATTTCACCTTTGTCATAGCGGTACATCCTTTCCTTAATATAACAACGAACCCCAAACATAATCCCGGTAAGGCACAGCGGATTTTTGAGCCCCGCCATTTTTTTTAACCCCGCTAATCCCCGCTGCCTTTCCACCTGTAAGTAACGCTGACCTTCACACTCCCCGCCAGTTCGTGGCCTATGTAGCAGATGTCGGCGCCGGCTCGACCGTCGAACAGGGTAAGTCCCGCCCCCATCGAGTAGCCGCCGCCGCTGAAACCCGCCCGCAGAGCCAGCGTATTCATTATAACGTACTCCACGCCGTAGCGACCGGCCGTGAACAGTATGCCCGCCCCGTCGGAGAGCGTCCGCACAGCGGGCTTCCTGCTCTCCTCCCTGTCGCTCGTGTCGGCCTGGGCGTTTATCCCCTCGTTGAACAGCATATCCGGCGATGTGTAGAAAACCGCTATGCGCCCGTAGATATACGGGTCGCTGCGCTCAAACGCCAAACTTGCCCGCAGGTGCTGGGGCACCTCTTCCGTGTACTCCTTCCACTTGACCGTGCCGTAGCGCACGTTCTCCCACAGAAGCGCCGCGTAGACGGAAGGCTTCTCGAAAAACGCCATAACGCCGATGTCGGCGCCAATGCCGTAAGCGGAGGCCTCGGCGATGCCGCGCCGCCGAAACGTCGCCGCCGCGCCGGCGTAAATGTCCGCGTACCCGGTTTTTACCCCGTGCCCGTAAGCCGCCCGCACCCATACGTCGGAGGCGGAAAATGCCTTGATATCGCCGTCGTCAAGCGCCTCGATGTCCACGCCGCGAGTGTCCTCTATGTCCGGAATAAGCAAGTAAGCGGCCGTGACGCCGATTCCGCCGCTCTTCCCCGCCCTGCCCGTATAGTTAAGCGCCGACGCGCCGAACGCGCCGCCGTAGTAGGAGGAGTAAGCGGCCGTAAGCTCCGGCGCCTTACAGCGGGCCGCCAAAGAGGGATTGGAGGCAACAGGCCCAAACCCGTTCACAGCAAGGTCGGAAGCCGAAAGCGCCGCCGACCGCGGCGAAACCACAGCCTCCGCCGCCATATCCCCGTAAACACTCACCCCGGACGCGCCGATAGCCGGAACGTCAAAACCGCCGCCATCCCCATCGGCGGCATAGACGGCACACACCGCCCAAACGCAGCAGACACAGATAACCACCCGCAAAACACGGCAAACAAGGCCGCTCCCGGTCAATATTGATTGAACACCTTTCATATCATCAAAAAATACATTTTGCGGGGGGATAGTGTGAATATTATTTGCAGTTGTTGGGCTTTTTGGGGGGGCGATGTCGTTAAATATTTTAAGGGGAGGGGCTACGCCCCTCCCTCGCTACATAAAATATAGCGGCTACGCCGCTATATTTTATTCCGCTACCCACCCCTGCGGGGGACACCCCGCAACGCCCCGCCACAGA